>BTRF01000001.1:0-41421 GCA_036986255.1 Patescibacteria group bacterium
ACCCTCTCCATCAACACGGCTACCAACCGTCCCGTCATCTTCGGGGCCGGGCTGGTCACGGCGAACAACTTTACTTCTTCGGGGGCGGTGATCACGGGGGGATCGATTGATGGCACTCCCATCGGCGCGGGCACGCCCTCTTCAGGGGCTTTTACGACTTTATCGGCCAACTCGGATGTGGACTTTCTCTTCGCCGGGGCGGAGAACTTAGGAACCTCCGGAACCGTGTCGGGCACCGCGGGGGTGGATCTGATCTCGGCTTCGCTGACCAACGACACTACCAGCGGGAACCAGCGTCTGCTGGTCCTCACCAACACGGGAACGGGGGTCACCGAGAACGGACTTCTCATCTCCAACACGGGAACGGGGACGACGGCGATGGAGATCTCGGGAACTTGGGGAACGGGGATCCTGACCAATAATAACTCCATCAATGCGGGAACCGGTTCGATCACTTCCGGTGCTATTACTGCATCAGGGGCTTTGGCCGTAACCTCCGGCGGGGCTTCCGTCACCGGGGACTTCTCGCTGGACGGGGATCTCTCCTTCACCGGCCCCCAGCAGATCACCTCTTCTACGGGGGACTTGACGGTGGACACGGCCGGGAGCTTAATAATTGCGGATGCGGTGGATCTTAATAATATTTTAGACATCGATGCGGCTTCGGCTTTAGCTTTAACCGTGGGAGATGGAACTTCCGATACGCTAGTGGTGGATACCGTTGCCGATTCACTCACCGTGACCGGCGGGCTGTCCCAATTGGGCGGGGCGGCGACATCCTTTTCCGGGAATGTTACGCTGGGAGATACCTCCGGAGACATGATCACCTTTTACGGCCTCCAGAACTCCAACCTGGTTCCCGCTATTCACAACTCTTACGATCTGGGCTCCCCTTCCAACAAATACGCCAACATCTACGCCGTCAATTTGATAGTGGAGTCCACTTCCGCCGAGGGGACTACGGCCAACTCCTTCATCATCAACTCCGACAATGCGACCGCCGATTTGGAGGATTCCAATCTGGAGTTCGAACGCGGAACCGAAGTTCCCAATGCGATCATCAGGTGGGACTCCGCCGGCGACGAGTTTGACTTTAACTTTCCGGCCAACATTACCTCGGCCGCTGCCCAGCTGAAGCTCTCCTTCGACGCTTCCAACTACATGACTGCAGGGGTGGCCTCGGACGGGACCGTCACCCTAAATGCGGCCGGGACGGGGGCGGGCTTCTCCTTCTCGGACGCCGTCACCGTTTCCGCCGGCAACCTGACCGTTTCGACGGGCGCTTTAACGGTTTCCGCCGGCGGGGCTTCCATCACCGGCGGGCTGTCAACAGACTCTTTAACGGTCTCGGGGACTTCCACTTTCAACGGAATCTCCACCTTCAACACCGACGCCGATTTCACTTTGGCTGAAACGGAGAACCTCAGCATCTCCAACACCGCCACCGGCACCACGGGAGTGGACCTGATCTCGGCTTCCCTGACCAACAACACCACTTCGGGCACCCAGCGGGGCTTGGCCCTCACCTTTAACGGTTCGGGAGTGACGGATGTGGGTATGATCCTAACCTACGCCGGGGGCGGTTCGGCCACCACTGCTCTGGAGATCGCGGGAACTTGGGGAACGGGGATCCTAACCAATGACAACTCCATCAATGCGGGAACGGGTTCAATCACGGGAGGGACGGGGACTTTCTCGGAGCTCAACCTCACGGGCCCGCTGACGATCACCTCCTCTACCACTCCCCAGATTTCGGTCCGCTTTGATGCCTCCAACCGCTGGGATGCCAGCGTTTCGGCGGCCGGAGCGGTGGCCTTTGACGCCTTCGGCGCCTCGGCCGGCTTTAGCTTCTCGGACAGCTTGACGGCTGCGGCCGGAGCGACCGTGGGAGACCGTGCCGGAACGGACACATTCGTGATGGACGCCTTGGGAACTGCCGACGGCACGTTCACCACCTACGACTCCAACCTTCTCCAATTCACGGCCAGCTACTGGGATGGGTTTGCCGCTCAGGATATTACCGCAGGCATCTTCCTGGACGCCGTCTCCACCGCGCCGGAATACGGCTTGGCTCTTCAGACTGCCGGGTCGACCCGCATATTCGTGGACGAGGGCGGTTTTGTGGGTATTGGGGACTCGTCCCCGGCAGCCCATTTGGTAGTAGGGTCCGACGCCGGAGCCAACTACGCCAACGGGGTGGGAGATGTCTATGTTCAAAACGACTTGGAGGCGGATGGGACGATTTACGCCGGGACGATTATCCTTCCCAGCTTTACTCCCGGGTCGGTGATCTTTGCCGGAGCCGGCGGTACGCTAGCGCAAGATAATATCAACTTCTTTTGGGACGATACCGCTAAGGAGATTGGGATTGGGACGAATACTCCCGGCTACAAGTTGGAGGTGGTTGGGGATGCGCGGGTAACGACCAATCTCAGCTTTGGCACGGTCGGGGCTTATCTGGCCGGCGGCAGTCAAGGGGGAAGCATTGAGCTGGGGCCCGCCAACAGCGGAGCCGGGGAGACGCCTTTCATTGATCTCCACTACGGGGTTGGGACGGCTCAGGACTACAACTACCGCGTGGTCAACTCCGGCAACAATATTCTGGAGTTTAAAGAATCCACTGGAGGGACTACGATGGTGATTAACGCCGGCCAAGTGGGGATTGGAATAGGGAGCGTTCCGGAGCAGAGGCTCCATGTCGGCGGGAATATCGCCGTGACCAATAATCAGGCCTTTATGGCCCGGAACGTCGGGGATACGGCCTACTACGAGCTGGCCAAGCTGGACAACACCGATCTGGCCCGCTACGGCAACTCAACTTTAAACATTGACATCACTCTCGGCGAGGTTGGGATTGGCATTACCAACCCGACCGGCAAGCTTCAGGTGGTTGGGGGTGAGGTTCGCATTGGAAACGCCGGAACGGTTGATTACGCCGCGGGGGACGGCGACCTCTATGTGGAAGATGTTTTGGAGGTGGATGGCGCATCATACCTTTCGGGTGTGACGGCAGGAGCGACCTCCCTCTCTGGCAACCTTACCCTTCTTAAGACCAACACGGCCACCTCCATCACCCAATACCCCTCCTATGACGCTATCTTCCAGGGCTCGGGCTGGGACACCACTCTGGTTGCTCCCGCCGATCTCACAGGGAGGTTGAGGGTAATCGCCGGATCGGGAGCGACCGGATCAATTCCCTACCGCCTCGGAATTTTTGACAACACCCCCGCCGAGTTTGTTACCTTCGATCTCCTCAACCAAAGGGTGGGGATTGGGGCGGCGAGTCCAGGAGCGAAGCTGGATGTTCGGGGCGGGGCTGTCTTCAATGAAGACGCCGCTAATGAAGATTTCCGCGTGGAGGCAGTCAGCAACCCCTACGCTCTTTGGGTGGACGCCGATTACAACACCAACCGTGGTGCTATCTTCCACAACCAATGGACCTCGACAACCGGACAGGTTGAACTCTCTACCTCTGGGTCCCTTTACGGGCAGGTGTATCTAAGATCGGGCTTTAACGCCGGATCCAGAAGAGCGTTTTTACGAGCCGCAGCGGCTGGCCAAATTTCTCTTAGCTTGGGGGATGGGTTAATCGGCGGGGACTTTGTCCAGTATAGAACTGATGCCGGTGCTCAACAAGTTTATTTTGATTCCGACGCCGCCGAAAGCGTCGTGGGGCATACTTTTTACGCCCGACTGCAAGTAGGTTCAACTGCTCCTATTATCCTTCAAGGCGATAACGCCACTATTGCGTCCACAGTTGGGAATTTGACGCTTGATCCTATCGGCAGTCTGGTTATCAACTCAGGCACAATTGACCTCTCGGGCCAGACCGTAGATGTGACCCTGAATAATGCTGTCGACGCGTTGAATTTCGACAGCAACACCCTGAGCATAGATGCATTAAACGACAGCGTCGGCATCGGGACAACTAGTCCCTCTCAAAAACTAGTAGTTAAGGGTAGCGCTAGCGGTGACACTGGAATATTCCGGCTAGAGAACGACAATACAGCAGATGGTTACAACATCTTCAGAAAGGATAGTACGGGGTTTCTGCACTTCGTTGGAAACCAGGCAACATACAGCGGCTACCGTTTCTTTGTGAATGACGCTACTGAAGTTTTGACAATATTAAATAATGGCAACGTCGGCATCGGGACTACAGCGCCTGGGTACAAGTTACATGTAAATTCTAGTTCTGCTGCAAATCCACTTTATGTTAGTTCCGGTGTATATAACAATGTCGCGGCTTTTATAAGCACAGATGATGGTGCGGTATTAACTTTGTCAGATAATGATACGAACTCGTATATAAACGCACAAAATGGATACACATCCATAGGCGGCGCAAATAATCTGAATGCTACTAACTTGAATATTAACAATACATCTGGCAACGTCGGGATTGGGACGACGGCGCCGAGAGGTAAGCTAGATGTTGTTACCTCAACCACAAACGGGAATAATGTCTCAAGCTATTTTGGTCCGAACTACAGCTTAACCTTAGCAGGAAGACAAGATAATGATGCCGCAGCCTCAATACTCCAGAATGCTTTCGCAGAATATAATACGACAGGAGCAGCTACTTATAAATGGATAACCACTCACGCTTCATTTGGAAGTAGAGGAATAGAATTCGGCTATGGAGCCACCAATGGTATAAAATTTTACGCCGATTCAGCAGCCACAACTGCCAATACAGCTTTTACTCCCACAGAAAGAATGAGAATAACAAACGCGGGCAACGTTGGGATCGGGACGACGAGTCCAGGTGGCACCTTAGATGTTCGTGGAGATGCATATTTTACATCTGATTCATCCGTAGCTATAACTGCTAATGCAAGAATGTCTGCCAATGCAGGAACAAATGATAATTTGGTATTAAATGGAAAAGGGACTGGCGGAATATATTTGAATTGGGACAAAGGAACCGGTGGTGTGCATGTAGGAGCTGGTAGTACATCTGAAATATTTACAATCTTAAATTCCGGCAACGTTGGGATCGGGACGACGAATCCAGGAACAAAGCTTGAAGTTAATGGCGAAGTTACACTCCCCTCTATCAAAGCCAGCACTAGTTTATACAATGGTACTGATATTAACGACGCAGTTGCTCATAAAGTTTTTTTCAAAATTCCTCCTGGATCTGGTGTACCGCAATACTACAAGATTGCTAGAATTAAACTTCTAGGTACTTATGCACAAAGTCTATTAACCGGTTGGATAAATTCCAGTGGTACTGCTCAGGTGGGTTATGAAAAAACCGCCTATTTTACCATAAAAGCTTACACTCAAGGTACGGAAACGACAAGTTTTTTAAACTACTCTAAACAAGGCGAAAATACTTCCAATATTATGGTTTATAAAATAGACGACGGGGACGGTTCCGGTCATGATTATTATGATGTTTATGTCAATACTTATTGGTATAGCAATGCTGTTGGTGAAATAACTATTATTGGAAAACAGTATGGTAACTCCGCTGTTACGGTCTGGCAAACCGGATTGGATAGTGGCTCCTCCCCCCCTAGCTCCGGTACTCTGCAAGTTGCTAATGCAAATTATAATTTCGATACTACAGGCAACGTCGGCATCGGGACGACGGCGCCGGGGGCAAAATTAGATGTTGCTGGCGGGGCAATAAGAACAGATAATCAGCTTATCTCCACGGTGGTCACAGGGACCGCCCCGCTGTCCGTCGCCTCTACCACTTTAGTTACCAATCTTAATGCTGATCTTTTGGATGGATACAGTTGGGGCAACGTACCGGACGGGACCGATATTTGGGTCAACGAATCTGGAGATACAATGACAGGAACGCTTACCAGCTCTGTCGGGACTGGATCAAACCGTTTTGATTGGACTGGCGGAGCGATGAGAAGAATGACAGATCAGGGCGGGTTCTCTTTGTATTCTGATAGTTCGGTTTTGTTCCATGCTGGTGATAATGGAGTTACTTTAATATCCGATTTAGGAATTACCAACGCAACTACAACTGAAATTCTGTACCTAACAGCGGATAACGCTGTTAAGATAATTACTAACAGGCAGACTGATTATGCGTCATCTAAAACTTTTACATTTGCCACTAGCGGTGATTTAACTATTCCTGGCGACCTGACGGTGAGCGGAGGGGATGTCACCGGAATTGGCGGGGCGGCAATTGATCTTGGTGAAACTGCTTCTGGAGATATTTACATGACTGGGGATGTTGACATTGCTGGCCACCTGGCGGTTGGGGCAAATGGGGTAATAGGTACTAACAACCTCATTGACATCGACGAAACCATGTCTACCAATGCAAACACTATGGGCATACGCCTTGAACCAACATTCAACTATACAGCTACGGCAAATAGGACCAACTATGGATTATTGGCTCTTGCCCAAGCAAACACCGTCAACGAAAGCACATTCAACGTTGATGTCAGAGGAATTCAGGGTGAAGTATCGGTAGACGGTACCTCAACCCTCAATGATGCCTGGGGAGGATTTTTCCTTGTTGACCAAAACAGCACCACCGGCCAAATTGACACGGCCCAGGCAGTCAGAACCGACCTTCAAGTGGCTTTATCAACAACAATAACTAATGGCTATGGAATTTATACTAATTTAACTAACTCCGGCACAATCACCAACTATTATGGCCTTAGAATTGCTGATGTGATCGAAGGTACTCAAACCAATGCTTACGCCATTTACATAGACGAGGGTGATGTTATTTTGGATGGGGATGGAAATGGTATTGCCGGAGGAACCAACGCTGGTTCGGATCTCTTTTTCGGAGAAGGACGTGACGCCGCTATTTGGTACGATGGGGCAGATTTAAATATCGATCCTCAAATCGTCGGCACAGGAGATCTAGTAGTACCAAACGGCAACGTCGGGATTGGGACGACTTCGCCTGGGTATAAGCTAGAAGTTGAAGGAACTGCAAATATTGATGCAGGCGCGTATGAATTAGATGTTTTAAATACAGGTCTTGGTGTAACCTCATCTGGTGTATATGGCGGAGATGATGGAACTAAAAAAGCAGTTTATCATTTTGGTGGAGCTGGTGCGGATCTAAGAGTCGGTCCTTCCTATGTTTCGGACAGGGACTATATTGAACTTCAAGCTGGAGGAACTGTTTCTTCTGTGGTTACTGTAAATGAGAGATTAGACATATCTAACTCAGGAGGTGATATTACATTGAGTCCATCAGGCAACGTCGGCATCGGGACGACGACACCAGGAACGAAGCTGGATGTTGCTGGTGGACCGATAAGGACCGACAACCAGCTTATCTCCACGGTGGTCACGGGGACCGCCCCGCTGTCCGTCGCCTCTACCACGTTAGTTACCAACCTCAATGCGGATTTGTTGGACGGTAGACACGGCTCTGGGTTTTTATATTACAGTACGGGAGGTTCACTTGATGTAAATAGCACACCAGGGTACTCACAGCTTTATGTCGGTTCATCTGGTACTTGGACTAATAGGGGGCCAACGGGAAACAATGCTAGTGCGCTGTTTAGCCTAAATACCCATCCTGGTGACTATTACAGCCAGATATGGTTTGATACTGCCGGAGATACCTTATACCACCGCTCAAAAAATGCAGGGGCTTGGCGAGGCTGGAATGAAATTTGGACTTCTGGCAACGACGGCTCGGGTTCGGGCCTGGATGCGGATTTGTTGGATGGATGGAACTTGGCCACAGCCTCCACAGGAAATACTGTAGTTGGCAGAAACGGATCTGGAGATATTAATGCTCGACTTTTTAGATCAGAATACGACACCACCAATGCCACCATTAATTACATTATGACCCAGATTGACACCGTTTCTAATAACTATATTCGTCCATCAACCCCAGCTCAGTTAGTAACAGGACTTGGATTAGAAGCCGGCGGCAGCAGAGATATTTGGGTAGAAAAAGCCGGGGATACGATGAGTGGGGCGCTCTCTTTCGGCAGTAGCATGCTTAATGAACTGACTCCAAGATTTATCGTCTATGATGATAGCTTCAACGCCAGTTACATGACATACGGCGTCGACGCTGTCACAAGATATAAAGCTACTAGTAATTTTATGTGGAAATCTGTACCTACAGGGGCAACGCGACTATCTGCTGCCGGTACGCAGACTATGGTCTTGGACACGGCAGGCAATCTGACGGTGGGTGGCAATCTGACAGTGAGTGGGAGAAACATCTATCTTGGGTCGCAAAGACTTTATGGGGATAACAACGCTTACCTCAATTGGTACGGCAATCATAGTACTACTACTGGTATGCAATTCCGCGACCTGGAAGGCTCTCTTTATGGATATGTTTATGGTGATGGTAATGGTGCTAACTTCGGTCTGCTGAACTCCGCCGGAGGCTGGCGGGTGAGGGTTGATGCCTCAAATGTAGAGCTATACGGCGGAGTCTACATGGGCACTGCATACGCCAGCATCCTCTACGACCGCAACAACACTGGCTACTATGTGGACCCAGCCTCTGGACTCTCAGCCAACTTCGCCGGCTACATCGACGCTACTTACTTCAGGGATGAAAACAACACCGGCTACTATGTGGATCCGGCGAGTACGAGCAATCTTAATGCGGCAAATTTTGCCGGCACAGTTGCCGCCAACAACGGTATCAGTGTTGATGGTAGTACTGTTATTGACAACGGCGCCGGCTGGCACCGATCCTATAATGCTACTGGCTGGTACAACGGGACGTACGGTGGCGGTGTCTGGATGGATCAATCTACCTATGTACGAGTCTATGGTGGTAAAGGCTTCACCGTTCCGGGCAGCGTCGGCATAGGGACGACGAGTCCGGCTACGAATTTAGCTCTTGGTGACTCTTCAAGTACGGTTGCCAGTAGATCAATTCGTCTTTATGGGTATGCCGCCGCCGCTACTGGTTACTTTGAAATCTCAGCGAGCGGCAACTGGGCACAGCTTTACAATTCGAGAGGGAATGTTGCCTTTAAGATGGGTACCGATAACCAGTATCAATTTCTTAATAGCGCCGGAACTGTAAATACTGTTATACAAGCTTCTGATGGCAGCGTCGGCATTGGGACTGGGACAGCGATACCAAATGACAAACTTGAGGTTAACGGAAGAATACGTATGTCTGATAGTTATGGCAACACGATCTTTGGCAGCGGGCCAGTCTGTGCAGATGATGTCTACATCCGGGTCCAAACGACAACCAACACGGGCTATGGTGCCTGTACGGGGTACTATTACCGAAGCTGGGCAGTCGGCGCTCTGTACGCAGCAGGAGCAGTAAGATTTTCTGATATTGCTGAAGTGATGGAAGTAAACCCCAGTGAAAATATTCAAAGCGGAGATGTCGTATCCAGTGACCCAGTTGGTAATGTGACTAGCAATGTCTTAAGCAAAAGTCGTAGAGCCTATGATCCTCAGGTTGTTGGGGTAGTCTCTAGCCCTAAAACGGCAAACATGATCCTTGGTATTTCAGGTGCACAACCTGAAGATGTCTGGGAGACATCGGATAAAAAACCAATATCTCTTGCGGGGAAAGTCTTAGTCAACGTCACGCTTAGTAATGGATTTATACGTAAAGGTGATCTTATTACTACAAATGATATACCTGGCCTGGCGATGAAAGCAACAAAAGCCGGTTATATCATCGGAAAAGCATTAGAAAATTACGATCCGTCCCTTCATGATGGACAACTCCTCATCTTCATTGATCTCTCCTGGTATGACCCTGCTGTTTATCTGACCGATACCGGAGAGCTTAATATTGAAAAAGTGCCCGGAACTGATGCTTTTGCCGTCCGAGACACTCAGGAAGACAGCATTGTCGAGCGGATTGGAGTGTTTGCCGAAACAGTGGTGGGGAGCATCAAGGCGGGCTCGATTGATGTGGAGGAACTGAAGCTCAGCAGCCAAACCATTGATGAATACTTGAAGGGATACACCGACCAAGTCGACTCCTCCATGACGGAGCTTGCCCAGCTCAAAGACCGTCTGGATAGCTTGGAGATCGAGGTATCGATTCTGAAGTCCTCCGGAGTGGAGGCCCCGGCGGGCGTCCTGCCTGCGGAGGGCGTGTTTGAAAAGATCACGGCTACGATTCTGGCTACTTTCAAGAAGCTCGTGGCCGAAACGGCCGAGATCGCTGAGGCGGTGGTTGAGAATCTAACCGCGGTGTTTATCAAGGCCGAGAAGGTGGAAGCGGAGAAGATCACCGTGGATGAGGTGGCGGTAACCGATAAAACCTCCGGGCAGGCGGTCGTGCTGGCCGGTGAGGCCGAAATCCTAATTACTAACCCACTAATTACTAGTACCTCCAAAATCTTCATCACCTTCAAGGATTCCTACGCTCCCGCCGTTCAGTACTGGGTGTCCGAGACGGTCATTGAGGATGATCCCGAAACGGAGGAGATCGAGGTTCCCGGCTTCACGATCACTCTGGACGCCCCCGTGGACGCCGACGCCCGCTTCGACTACTGGATTGTGAATTGACCCACCCCATAGCAAATCAACCCTTAGGGTTGAAATGTTATAGGTTCCGACAATCTAAGCTAATCTAAGAGGAGTTCTTTGATGGCTAAGGCAGAACTTTTGGCAAGCTTCGCTTCAACAAACTCCTTATACTTGTCTGAACCGCCGGCCCATCTCAACCAAGTTTTAAGCTCCTCATTATTAACAATGTTCGCTGGTCTGAGTCCTACCCAAGCCGCGTACGAGCTATAGGGGTAGCTTTGAGGAGCAGGGGCGGCAGTCGGGAGATTGGTCTTGGTGGAAAGAACCGGATTCAAATGGATGTAGCGGGTCAGCTGCATGAGCGAGGGCTCGCTGGATACTTCTTTGGATTTAAACGTATTTTGGAATAGTCTGCCCACCCGCTTGTTTTTTAGGTTGAAGTACTTGGTATGGCTATTTGAAATATCGGAAACATACTTGGTCACCCCGTCCGCCCTGACGGGTTTAAGCAGGAGGTGGAAGTGGTTGGGCATCAGACAGTAGGCCAGTACTCTCACACGCTGGGTTTCCGAACCCCTGGGGTTGAGCTGAAAATATGCAGCTCTTACCTCAGGTGTTGAACCCTGGAACACCGTGTATGGTATTTCCTGATCGTGGAGGTAGAAAACAAGGGTACTCAAAAATCTTTGATAATCCCTCTTGGTTGCGAAGATATCTCGCTTTTCCACCCCGCGGTTATAAACGTGGTAGTAGAGCTCCGTGTCAAAGTTTCTTGGTTTAGTGGGCACTGCCTTCCTTTATATCATCAGTCTCATAGCAAATCAACCCTTAGGGTTGAATTGATTGAATTAACCAAATATACCCCTTCTCTCTTCTCTGGAGCCGAGTTTGGTTAGGATAACGATAAAATCCGGGTCGGCCTGATGAAGAATGTTGGAGAGCCGGCTGATGGTATTGATTCCCACTCCGTACTCTTTGGAAATGTCGTTGTAGGAGCGTTTGTTGATGAGGTCCTTGAAAATCGACGCCCGCTTGGCGAACATGAGGACTTCGGTCGAAGTCATGAGATGTTCGAAGTAACCCTTGCGCTCCTCTGAAGACATGGAGTTTATGTCGCTCCAAAACTTCTCCACCAGTTTTTCTTTGTGTTCAACTTTCTTAGGAGAAACTTTTGGCAAGATTAATCACCACCCTTCATTCTAAACATAGACTAGTCTATATTTAGGGGCGATGTCAACCCTTAGGGTTTATTTGCCCCAAGTCCTCGAAAGAAAACATGATCTTACTGTAGACTGTGAACTGTTTACTGTCAACTAATCAGCGCAGGCTGATCGCGTAGAGGTTCGGAGCGGATTTGGGGGAGATGGAGGTGAGGACGATGATCTTGGCCAAGTCGGAGGAGGAGAAGGCGATGCTTTCGGCCAGCTCTCCGCTGAAAAGCTCCCGCCGGTTGGATCCGTCCAAATCCAAAACCGATACCATCCCGTTTTCCAGCATTACGAGATGGCTGGAATCCGCCAGCCAAAAGAGCTTGAGATCCGGATTTTCAGTTTCCCAGATTTTCTGGTTTACGCTTTCCCCCACCGACAGCGGGTCGGAAAGGTTAGCCACCCAGAATTGTTTCTTCCCGTCCTTGGATTTCTCATAAAGGAACTTGCGCTCGTCCGGCGCCCAGACCGCAGAGGTAGAGATGGCGATGTCCTTGAGTTCGCTGGGAACTTCCAGGTTTTGGATAATTTCGGCACGGTGCTCCCGCCGTTCGTCGGCCCATTTGCTCTTTAATTTAGCCAGATCGTCCACGGTTTGGGAGGCACCTTGACCGATCGTGAAAAGGACGCTTTTAGTGGGGGTGATTACCAAGATTTGGTCCTCATTGGGTGAGAAGAGGAGCCGGGTTGCTTTAGCAAAAGACGCCCCGGTCGATCCTTTTCCAATCTCCTGGGGGCGGGTTCGCAGGAAGCCGAGGAATTGGCTATTAAGAGGGAGTAGGAAGAGCTTACCTTTAGAGATGAAAGCGGCCTTCGTCCCGGACGGGGCAGGGGCGACCAATCTGGCGCCGTTTTGGGTGATGGCCGTGAGGGAGGGGGAGAGCGGCGGCAGGAGAGCGGTGACGCCGGTGACCAGCTCGGCCTTTACCTCGACATCTTTTTCCCAGGGAACGTAGCCCTCTTTCTCGATTTTGATGCGGTAGGTCCCCTCGGTGAGGCTGGGGATGGTGGAGTCGGTTGCGGCGGCTAGTTTTCCGTCCAGCAGAACCCGGGCGCCGTCAGGGACCGATTTGACGAGGATCATCCCGGTTTTGGTATATCCTCCCCTGCCGAGATCCAGCCGAAACCCCTGGGCGTAGAGGACTATCGCGGCTGTGATCAGGATGAGGAGGGCCAAAACCCCGAAAACGGAGAGGAAGTTGCTTCGATTCATCTCTCGACATTATAACTGATTGCTGTTAGTTGATAGCTGGTAGTTGATAGTTTATAGTGGCGGTGTGGGTAAATTGATGTCGAGGAATCAGCTATCAGTAATTGGTCTCTTTTTACCTTTTTTGGTTTTCTCAACGGTCCTCGAACGCTTCAACGTTTTTATACCCCAGCTTGATTTTTCTCTTAAACTTTCCCTGATTCTTCTTCCGGTGGTTGGTCTGGTGCTGTTTTTGAAGAGGCGGCTGGTGTTTAACGCCACTTTTCTCTTCCCGTTTTTGGCTTTAGCGGTTTTGGCGCAGATAGTATCGATTCCCTTCTCGTTCGATCCGTTTCAGAGCTTCCAAGTTGTCGTCTTTACTCTCCTGATGATCGGTTTTTTCTACTTGATTGTTTGGAGTGTTAGGAGCGCAGAGGTGCTTACCCGGTTGGTCTGGGCCTGGGGAGCGGGAGCGGTGGCGGTGGCGCTTCTGGGGTTCTGGCAGTTTGGGAGGTTTCTGCTTGGGCAGGACCCGGCCCTGTTTTTCGACCGCTGGGTTTTGGCGAAGACTCTGCCTGCAGTTACTTTCATTCAAGACTTTTTCGGCCGGACTTTTTTAAGGCCGTCTTCGACTTTCATTGATGTGAATACGTCCGCTTCGTTTGTGGGAATCTTTATTTTGCTAGGGTCGGCTTGGTTGCTAAGCATGAGAGCAGAGAACAGAGAGCAGAGAACAGAGAGCAGAAAAACTCGTACCTCGTACCTCATACTGCTAACCTTCCTGCTAATTTCTTTGGTTTACTTTATTTTGGCCTCTTCTCGAACTGCCGCTTTGGGTTTGGCCGTGGGAGCGGCAACCCTGGCTTACCTGCTCCTCCGTGAGAAGATCGGTAAGAAATTATTGGCGGGGGGTTTGGTTCTGCTTCTGGCCGGATTGATTGGGGGAATGGCCTACTTTAGCTCCGTGGACCCGGCCCGTTCAGGGTCGGCAGTGGCTCGCCTCGATTATGCCCGCGCGGCGGTGGAGATGCTTAAGCGCAGTTCGTGGGCGGGGGTGGGAGCGGGCAACTTTGAGCCCTACTATACGCAAGTGCTCAAGCCCGGCGCCGAAGCCGGCTACTCCCATTCAATCCTTCTCACTTGGCTGGGGGAGTTGGGAGTTGGGGGGACCTTTATTAACCTTCTTCTTATCGGGGTAGTGGTGCTTTTTCTCTGGAGAATTTTAAACTTCTTGAAGTCCAATAGTGTATGGTACATCAGGGTTTCGGGATTGTTGGCCGGTTTTTTGGCCCTCGTTTTTGCCAATGTTTTTCACGCTCATTACGGCTTGGAGTTTACCTGGGTGCTGTTGGGCCTCGCAGTAGCGGGGTACTATGTGGCTAGGTCAGAGATCAGAGATCAGAGATCAGGGAACAGAGGCCAGGGATTGGGAAGGGTTGATGTGCTGGGCGTCCAGGTGGATAACATCACGATGGGGGAGGCGGTAGATAAGGTTAAGGAGATTTTTAGATCGGGAAAGAAGGGCTTTGTTGCTACCCCTAACCCGGAGATGGTGATGCAGTCCAGGGGGGACGAGGAGTTTAGGAAAATTCTAAACGCCGCAGATATATCCGTTCCGGACGGTGCCGGGCTTATTTGGGCATCGCGGATTTGGGGGACTCCTCTAAAAGAAAGGGTTACCGGGACCGATCTTTTCTTGGAGCTTTGCGCCGAAGCTTCAAGGCGGGGAGGAAGGGTGCTTTTCTTGGAGGGTCCGGAGGGGCTGATGTCCTCTGAAGAAGCGGCCCGGAAGCTTAAGCAGAAATATCCCAAGTTAGACATCGCAGGTACTTTGGTTATCAGCCGCAGAGATGATAAGAAAGCTCTTTCCGCGATCAAGGAAGCGAGCCGGGGAAGGGATATTGATCTTCTTTTCGTGGCTTACGGCCACGGCAAGCAGGAGCCGTGGATTAAGAGAAACCTTCCCAAAATTCCCGTGAAAGTTGCAGTAGGCGTTGGCGGGGCCTTGGATTTTGCCGCCGGGGTTCAGATTCGTGCTCCAAGGGTGGTCAGGGCTTTGGGTCTTGAGTGGTTTTACAGGCTGGCCCGCCAGCCTAACAGGTTAAAGCGGCAGGTTTATGCACTGGTTCCATTTATCTTTCTCACCTTCCGTAAATCGCTTAAGCGCTAGCGCGCATGTAAAATATAGAATGTAAAATTTTGAAAGTTGGGGATTCCGGTGGATTTTACTTTATACCTTTTACTTTTTACTTGAATACAACTTGTTGTATTCATTAATCATTCGTTTGGTATCGAATTTCTCGCCGCAAGAGTTGTAGGCCTCCTTAATCATTGCGACCCATCCTCGAGGAAGGTTATTTTCACGCCGGTGGTAGAGGGGGATGATTTCATTTTCCAAGAGCGCATAGGCTGGGCCGGCGTAGTCTTCCCCATCGGGCTCAATTACCCAACCGTTGGCCGCCCGCCCGCCTTTGGCGGGTTGAAACCCTTCCAGCCACCACCCGTCGAGAGTCGAGGCGTTGAGAGCGGAATTGTAGACGGCCTTCATCCCCGAAGTTCCGCTTGCTTCCCATCCGACAACCGGAGTGTTAAGCCAGACGTCGGCGGCCGCAAGGAGGTCATGGGCGAGGGTGAGGCTGTAGTTGGGGAGGTAGATCAGGCGGTCCTTAATTCGCGGATCGCGGCTGGCTTTGATGACTTGGGTAACAAATTCTTGCCCCTCCGGATCCTCGGGGTGAGCTTTCCCGGAGATCAGGAGATACGCAGGCATTTTTTGGCTTGAAAGGATCTTGGCGAGCCGGTCAAGATCGGAGGTAAGGAGGGTGGGCTGCTTGTATTTGGCAAAGCGGCGGGCCCAGCAGAGAACCAGCGCTTCGGGGTCGAAGGTTTTTCCGTCCAGAGCGGCTTGGCTTAGTTTGACCGCAACCCTGTTTTTGGCAGCGAGCTTCCCTTCCCAAAGGTTTTTATCATCAGTCTTGCTATTCTGCTGATAAGTATCTTTCAACTCTGGGGGTGTCCAGCGGGGAGCGTAGACACCGTTGGTGACATAAGAGAGGGGAAGATTGGGGATGAAGCCCCAAAGCTTTTGGGAAACCTTGAAATGCTTTTTGCTTACGGCGTTGGTCGCCCGCGCGAGCCGCATGGCAAACACGCTCAGGGAGAAAACCTCTTCCTCCCCCCACATCCGCTTTCCCAGTTCATAAATCGCTTCCAGATCAACATTAACCCCGGCAAAGAGAGCGGTTAGGACAGGGAAAATCTCCTTTTTGGGGAATTTGCTCTCGGCCCCAGCGACAGGGGTATGAGTGGTAAAGATAGTTTCGGCCTTAACCTTCTCCCGGGCGGTGTCGAGAGGGGCCCCCTGGGCGATATACTCCCGGAGGCGTTCCATAATATTTAGGGCCCCGTGGTCGTCATTGATGTGCCAGGTTTGGATCGGCAGCCGCAGTTTTCGAGCCAGCCGGACGCTGCCGATTCCTAGAACCAGGTCGTCGGTGAGGTGGGGAGCCCAGACCCGCTCATAAAGCCGATCGGTGATCTTCCGATCCTCGGGTCTGTTTTCCGGAGTGTCTGCATCCAGAAGGTATAGAGGGGCGTGAGGGAAAGAGGGAGCTTGCCCCGAGCTTGCCGAGGGGTCCTTTCTCCAGATCTTAAGATAGATTTCATGGTTGACAAGGGGAATTTTAATGAGTTGGCCCGTGTCAACCAGCCCCGCTTTCTCGGGCTGAATACTTTCGTAGAAGTGCTGCTGCCGGCCCTCGGGGTTAATTAACTGTTGAAAGAACCCCTCTCGGTAAAAGACGGTAATTCCGGCCATAGGGATCTTGCTCTCCGCCGCTTGATAGAGGATGTCGCCGGCCAGCACCCCCAGGCCTCCGGCGTAGGTGGGGAGGTCGTCGGTGAGGGCGAACTCGGAGCTGACGTATGCGATGTTCTCGGAGTTCACATTGGACGCGATCTTGCGATCACTAGCAATGCTCTCGGAGTTCGCATTGGAAGCAATTTCAGGGTTCACAAGAGAATACTATCGGAAGCGAGGGGCGCTTGGCAATTTTCTAGACCTCTGAGGTCTAGGAATTTGACTTTGCGGATTTGTTTTTGCTAACGTAGTTTTGAAGAAGGGAGTTAGTACTTAAAGTACGTTCAACATTGCCATAGTTCGGAGTTCTCGCGCCGTCAAGAAGGCGGACACCGATAGAATTACCGATCCGGAGCCCTATCCAAAAGGAGAGGGATAGTTGCCGCTGTCCATCCAGGCCTCGACTACGGCCGTACCTAGTCGAGGCCTACTCTTTTTACTGTTCAATATGAGATAATTTTCAAGATATGGTTACGGCAAAGACGGCTTTCTTAGAGCCCATCACTAAAATTGTTCCTCTTTCCCATGCCCCCGCACCGCTGAGGGTTTTGATTGTGGTTCCCGAAGTTTCTCCGTACGCTTCGGTCGGGGGGGTTTCCCGGGTAGCCGCCCATCTCTCCAAGGAGTTGGTCAACTTGGGGCACGATGTACGGATTTTTATGCCTAAGTACGGGTTTATTGATGAAGAAGAGTACCCTCTTGAGATGGTAGTGGAGGGATTGAAGGTCTACACCGGTGCGGAAGGAAAAGGTCCCAAGGAGCTACTCTGCAATGTCAAGACCCACCTAAGCAAGAGCGGGGTCCGCACTTATTTTTTGGAGAATATGGAGTACTACGAGAAGCGCGCCAATGTTTATGGCTACTCCGATGATCCCATCCGGTTTGTGCTCCTGTGCCGCGGGGCCCTGGAGTTTTTGCGCCACTTTGAGTGGAAGCCGCAGGTGATCCACGCTAACGATTGGCAGACCGGAGCAATGCCCAATCTCCTCAGGACGACCTACGCGAAGAGTAAGGATTTGGCCGGAATCGCTGCCGTTTTTACGATCCACAACCTTTTTTACCAGGGGATGTTTGATCACCGGCAGATCTCTGAGTTGGACTTTGATGACGGCCGCTCGCCGATCGCTCCGCTGTTCTCCGAACGGCTCAAAAATCAAAACTTTATCCGCCGCGGGATCATTTACTCCGATGCGGTCAACACGGTTTCGGAAACCTACGCCCGCGAGATACTGACCCCGGAATACGGGGAGGGGCTGGACAAGCTTCTCTTGGAGGTCCGATCGAAGCTTTTTGGCATTATCAATGGGATAGATTATGACGATCTCAACCCCAAGACGGATCCCCTTGTCCCTTACAGTTTTGGCGCTAAGTCACTATCGCAAAGGAAAAAGAATAAAATTGCCTTGCAGAAAGAGTTTAGCCTGCCGGAGGGGGAGGAGCATTTTGCGTTGGGAATGGTTTCCCGCCTCTCGGAGCAAAAAGGTCTTGAAATTCTCTTGGAAGCCCTCCCGCACTTTCTCTCCGCTTTTGACGCTCAGTTCTTTGTCATTGGCGGCGGGGAGGAGAAATACGCCTCCGCCTTTCGGGACTTGAAGAAGCGCTTCCCAGATAAGATAGGAACTCATTTGATGCCTAATTTTACCTTGCCGCGGCTTCTCTTCTCGGGAGTGGACTGCTTAACCGTGCCCTCTCGCTTTGAGCCGGCCGGGCTTACCCAGCTGGAAGCGATGCGCTACGGAGCTATTCCGATTGTCCGCAAGACCGGGGGTTTGGCCGATACCGTTCAGGATCTGAATGTGGAAGAAGGCCTGGGAACGGGGTTTGTTTTTGAGGAATATGACCCTTGGGCCCTTTTCGCCCAGCTTGTCCGCGCTCACGAAAGCTTCCGTTACCCCAAGGTTTGGGAGGCCCTTGTCAAGCGGGCTTTGGAGGCCGATTTCTCCTGGGGGGCCTCGGCTGAGAAGTACGCCGAGCTCTACCGTAAGGCGATTCAGCTTAGGAATCGGGATGAGGCGGCCGGGGGAAAGACGACCCTCTTTTAAGGATGATTTGGTCTCCAGTTCTTCATATCTACCAACCTCCCACCCAGTTTCCTGAGATCACAAGAAAGATTGCCGAGGAATCTTATGCTCCTCTTGTTGCCTTTTTGGATTCCAACCCCAAAGCTAAGCTGACCCTTAATATCAACGCTTCTCTTTCTGAACAGTTGGCGGAGCTGGGGTACCGGGACGTCCTTGCCGGGATTCGGCGGCTGACGGAGCGGGGGCAGGTGGAGCTTTTGGGTTCGGGGGCTTTCCACCCCTTGCTAACTCGCCTTCCTTTTTCTGAGATTAGCCGCCAGGTGCGCCTCAATGAACGGATGAATCGCGAGCTTATCGGTCCGATCTACAAGCCGCGAGGCTTCTTCCCTCCCGAGCTGGCCTATTCAAGGAAGGTGGGGAATGTTTTAGCCGAGCTAGGGTATGAGTGGGTCCTCGCAGAGGACTGCTGTATTTCCAATCCTCCCGTCCGCTACGACCGCGTTTATGAACTGCCTAGCGGGGATATTTCCGTCTTCTTTCGTCAGAGCGAGCTTTCCCTAGCGATTGCCTTTGGCCGAGTAGAAAACGCGGCCGGTTTTGTTAAACTCGCCGGGAAAGTTCTTGGCGAAGGCGATTATATCTTGACCGCCATGGATGGGGAGACCTTCGGCCATCACCGCAAGGACAGCTTTAAGCTTTTGGCGGATCTGTACGCTGTCTTGGAAAGCGCAACCGTTTCGGAGCTTACTCTTCGATATCCTAAGCGGGAGAAGACTGATCCGATGGAGTCCACTTGGGCGGTTTCGCATGAAGACTGCGAGCGAGGAACCGTCTATCCACGCTGGGACAACCCAGGCAGTCCCTTGCACCCTAAACAATGGGAGCTCTTTCGGCTCGCTTTGGAGGTGGTTCGCGAATCGGTTTATCGGCTCGGTCAGCCGGACGGGTTAAAGAGTTTCAACCTTTCGAGTTTGCAGAAACGGTGGCTCAAAGCGCGTCAAATATTAGACCGTGCCCTGCACTCAGACCAGTTCTGGTGGGCCTCTCACAACCCTTACTGGCACCCGGCGATGGTGGAGCGGGGAACCAAGCTTTTGCTTGAAGCGGTTTTGGCCGTTCCGGGAGTATCCAAGGACGAAGAGGAGCGCGCCCGCGCGCTTTATCGGGAGATTACCACCGAAGGAGTCAAGATGTATGGGAAAGAGCCAATAACCGGTTAGCGAATAGTCGAGTGCGAAGCTACAAAGAATTAAAAGTTTGGCAGAAAGCCGTCGGCAGGGCGTAAAAGTTTCTGATTCTATTGACGCTACTAGTTTTACTGCTTTTACTGGTGTTACTATAACGACGTTATGTACTGGGCGAACTTTCTTCATTTTTACCAACCCCCGACCCAGAAGAAGGAGTGGGTGGATCGGATTACTAAAGAGTCCTACCAGCGGGTATTGGGAGGGCTGTTGGAGAACCCCGAGGCCAAGATAACCTTTAATATTAACGGAATTCTTTTTGATCTTTGGAAGCAGTTTGGGCATCAAAATGTGATTGAGATGGTGGGGGAGCTGGCCGGCCGCGGACAGATTGAGCTGACCGGATCGGCCAAATTCCATCCTCTTCTCCCCAAGCTTCCCGAAGATGAGATTAAGCGCCAGATTGAACTAAACTTTAAAACCCTTCAAGAGTATTTGGGTGATAGCTGCCGTCCCAAGGGTTTCTTTCCTCCCGAGATGGCTTACGATGTCAACGTTGCTCGCGTAGCTCGTGAGATGGGCTTTTCCTGGATCATTGCGGAGGAGCTGAGCCTAGACCTCCGAGGTCTGGAACGGGACCGCATTTATCAGGAAAAGGAGACGGGCATCATGATCTTCTTTAGGGATCGGGCGTTCTCTTACCAGATTTTGTCAGGGCAGTTGGGGACCGCCAACCTCTTTTTGAAGGCTCTTGGCGATCGTCTCGGCAAGAATGAATACCTCCTCACCGCTATGGATGGAGAGACCTTCGGCCATCACCGTCCGGGGATGGACAAGGCTTTGATGGAGCTTCTGCAGCTTGAGCAGGTTCCCACGATTCTGATCTCCGATCTTCCCGAAAAGTTTCCCCAAGTAGAAGTGGTTGAGACCCGCCCCTCGACTTGGGCTTTAATGGAAAAGGACTTGGAAAAAAAGATTCCCTTCGCCCGTTGGGATGACCCGGGCAATGAGATCCATGAGTTCCAATGGGAGCTAACGGACCTTGCGATCAAGGCGGTTCGCGAGTCGAAGAATCCCGGCGGGGCTCGGAAGATGCTGGATCGCAGTCTTCACAGCGATCAGTACTGGTGGGCTTCGGCCCGCCCTTGGTGGTCCCTGGAGATGGTCGAGCGGGGGGCCTTTGAGCTCAAGGAAACGATTTTAGCCGTTTCGGATGCCTCGGAGGAGGTGAAGCGCCGGGCCCAAAAGCTTTATTTTGATATCCTTACTAAAGGTTTTGAGTGGCAACGGACGGGCAAGGTGGAGGAATTGGCGCACAAAGAAGATGAGGAAGTGCGCATGCGCACCGATGCGGGGCTGCCTTCTCTTCCTAAAGAAGAGTTGGAGAAGATAATTGCCCATATTCAGGAAGAGATGGAGGAGGTGGCGAAGCATCAAGAGTATGAGCGGGCTGCTCTTCTTCGGGATCGGGTTAGGGAGTTGAAGGGTTATCTCGAGGATGGGAGATCTTAGGCACTAAACTACGAAAAGTATGAAGCAGGTTCGAATTTCTAATTTCTAATGACTACTTACCAAAAAGTCTTCCAACCGGTTTTTGATAAGTTGGGCCTGACGATTACTAGAGCCTTCCGCGAAGGTCCCCGCTTTTATGTGGCCGGGGGGGAGTATCAAGGGGAGAAGGTCGTTTTTAAGGCTGATTTGGAGTCGGAGAAGAAGCCCTTGACCAAGGCCTGGTTCAAGCTGCGCCGCGAAGCGGCCTTTCTGGAGTCGGGCGACCTGAAGCATATCCCCAATTTTTACGCCAAGGGGACTCACCGGGGGTTTTTCTGGCTTCTGCAGGAGCGGGTTCCGGGGGAGTCTCAAGAGCAGGGGGAGAGCACCTTCCTGATCAAAGACTCTTTCTTCACTCCCAAAAATCTCGAGTACTGTTTGGAGTTTTTAACTACCCTGCACAATCTTCCCCAGACCAACCAGAACCCCAAGTTCAAGGAATTTGAGGAAAAGTTTGCTAAGAAGTACACCTTGGCCGACTACGTTGCTCTTATTGTTTCTGACAGGGGGGAATTAGTTGGGAGGAAGTTGACGGGAAGAATTGATGAGCTGATTGGGCGGAGCCATAAGTTTTTTGACGCTCAGCAGACGGTAATTACCCACCACGAGTTCTTTGCTCCCCATATTTTTGTGAACGGGGGGAAGCTTAATGTGATTGATTGGGAGAATGTGGGTTGGGGGAATCCGGCCTATGATTTTATGGAGCTTTGGATCAGGAGTTTTGCCCACCCTGAATTTCAGGCCGAGCTGCTTGAGCGCTTCCGGGCTGTTCATCAGGATAGAGAGGTTTTTGATCGGTTATTTGCGCTAGAGACAGTTTTTCAAGGCCTGGGAAATCTGAAGTACTTCAAGGCCCCTGAGGTGGCGGAAGAAAGAGCCGTCGCCGGCGAGGTTACGGCATTCTTGCTCAAGCGCATTGAGCAGGCAGTGAAATGATTAACACTGATCTGCACCCCTTTCACTTTCGTAGCTCCCCTCCCTTAGGAGGAGATTTGGATGCCGCCTTTAACCCCCGCGAGATTGTGGGTTGGGTTGATCGTTTTGGGATCTTTGACCGCTTTGTGCTGGGAACCCATCCCCCCGAGTTTTTCCGAATCAGCACCAAACTTCCTCCCGAAGAATATCTGGATGCGGTGGGGGCTGATATTGACAGCGTCCGCAAATTTTTTAGGGGGAGGGTATTTAGAGGACTCGAGTGTGATCTTCTTATTCAGCCGGGAGGGAAGGTGGACTTCAGTCCCGGAGAAACGCTTTTGAAGTGCTTTGATCCTGAGATTGCTCTGATCTCTTTTCACTTCCACAGCTCCTTGACTTATGCAGGGAGGTTTGAGATGGAAGTCGCCGACCTTGTGACGGCTTTTAAGTGGGCGATTAACCACGGAAAATTTTCCGTCCTGGCCCATCCGTTTGATGCCCTGGAGAGGGTTTTGGAGGGAGATCCTTCCGGTTTTGAGGAGATTGCCAACTTAGCACGGGAGAAGCGGGTCGCTTTTGAGATCAACGCCGATAAGGGATTTTGGGAGAAGCCCTTGCTAAAGCTGATTGAAAATAGAAATATCTTCTCTTTTGGGGGAGATCTGCACGCCCTTTCCTACTGGCTTAAGCGGGATTGGGCAGGGTTAGAAGTTTCCGAAGAAGACCGCCCGCTGGTGGATAAAGTTTTGGGGCTGACTCGGGAGGCCGCCGACAAGGAGAAGGAGTACTGGAGGGTCCTTGACCCTATGTTTTGGCACCTCCCCCATTTAAGCCCCCGACTTTTGAGATTTAAGAGGCAAGCGGTTTGGCTGTACCGCCGCTGTATTAGCGATCGGGCTTGTTTTGAGCGGAATCTCTCGCGGCTAGTTGCTCGCTTTAGCCCGCAGGATGGAGAATTGGTGGAGCTTTACATAAGAGATCTTGGAGAGGTCTACCGCAAGTGGGGCGGAGGGCTAAAGAAGAGGGATCGGATGAGGGCCGAGAAGTATTTTTTAAAAGCTTCGCTGACGCCCTCCGAATTTGAGGTTTATGAGCGGTGGCTGGTTAGAGCGTTTGATTTTGGGCTTCAAAGCAAGCGGCTTATAAATGCTTGGGATACTCCCAAATTGGAAAAGTTCCTCCACCGCTGATTGCTCTAGCTTATAAGAAGTGGGTAGCACTTGTGACTTGCATAGCTCTTTTTGTCTTTGGTGGGAATTTAGCAGTTTTCCTCATCTTTCTCTTCTTAGTTTTGTCATGGGGATGGTTGGAAGAAAGTTTTGAGGTTTGGAAGTAGGAATTGGTGGGATACTGATGGTTTTTGCTAGGTTAAGTCCAGATTTTAAGGAGGGTATCTAGTTATACTCTTTTGAAATGGGTGATCTATTTCACAGGTTTAGACTTACGTAAGGAGTAAATATATTGTCCATATGTCGAGAGAGTCCCGAGCTCTCGTCCGCTGACGGTGGGAAAAGGTGTCTCCTTTTATCTTCGAACTCGTGCTGGAGTGCTTTTTTGCTCCTAGCAGAGTTGAATTCAGCTTGGTTGGAACCTGCTTGCGGAGCACTGGAAATAGGATTAATTTGAGGGTGGGCGAATCTCGGCCTTCACTATCGTCTATAGTAACAAGTGGTTGGCACGCAATCAAGCTTCGCACCTGTGTGTCTAGTCAGAGATCAGAGATTAGGGATCGGAGGTCAGAAGTTAGAAGTATGAAGTTAGAGGTATGAGGTTAGAGATCACTGGTTGCTGTCCACTACTCACTATCCCCTAATCCCTAATCCCTAGCACCTGAAACCTAACCACGCGCCTTCGTGTCTACTATTGTTGCTCCTTCGCGTTGCACTCAGGAGCACAAGTAGCCTCCTCAGCTAGAGCTTGCGGGTGGCTACTTGACATCACTTGTGTTTCCCACTAGAATCTTAAGTGGTTGACTCTTTGCGGAAAGAGTCTTTTTTGTTGGGCTTACTCTTAAGCCCTCGAATGCCTACTAATGAAAATTATTTCATTCTTGCAAGAAGCTTGGGCAGAGCTCAAGAAGGTGGTTTGGCCCTCACGCCGGCAGACGGTTCGTTTAACCGCAGCCGTCTTGGCAATTACTTTCGGAGTGGCGGGATTCCTTGCTGCTGTGGATTATCTGTTTAGTCAGATGTTGAGTCTGCTGGTCGAAAAGTAAGGTTTTATGGCGAGCTATGGCTGAAGAAAAGGAAACAACCGAGAAAAAATTGAACGAGGCAAAGTCTGCCAAGCTCCCGCGCGGCGGTGGAGGTTTATCCAGAGAGCAGTCGAGTGAGGCGCACTGGTTTGTGGTACATACCTACTCGGGGCACGAACGCAAGGTTATCGATGCGCTTAAGCAGCGCATTGAAGCGTTGGGTTTGAAGGATAAGATTCAGGAGGTTTTCATCCCCACGCAGGAAAAAATCATCATTGACGCCGGCAAGAAGAAGACCATCCGCGAGCGGCTTTTCCCCGGTTATGTGATGGTGAAGATGGTTCTCAGTGATGAAACCTGGGGAATAGTTCGCAACACTGCCGGCGTAACCGGGTTTGTGGGTACTGGATCACGGCCGACTCCTCTCCCTCCGCATGAGGTGGATGCAATTCTTAAATTCACCAAGATGGAGGCACCTAAATTTGAGCTGAAGTTCAAAGTGGGCGAGACAATTAAAGTTATTGACGGCCCCTTCAATGATTTTCTCGGCAAAGTGGATGAGATTGATGAGGAGAAGGGGAAGGTTAAGGTTTTGGTTTCCGTGTTTGGGCGTGAGACACCCGTAGAGCTTGACTTTTTGCAAGTTTCTCGGTTATAGAGAAATGCCGCAAAAAGCTAGCGGCCAACGGAGTGCCGCGTCCTTTTTACAGGTTTCAAGGCTCAAGTAGGCAGTGGACGGACCACGGCTGACAGTTGAGGATGCTAAAATCTGTGAACTGCATACTGGGAACTGTTAACTACCATGGCTAAGAAGGTTAAGGCAACATTAAAACTTAATATTCCGGCCGGGGGGGCAACCCCGGCTCCGCCCATTGGACCTGCTTTGGGGCAGTACGGGGTGGCAATTATGGATTTTTGCAAGGCTTACAATGAGAAGACGGCTCAGATGAAGGGTCAGATCATTCCGGCGGTAGTTACGATTTATGAAAACCGTTCTTTTGATTTTGTGATAAAGAGTCCTCCTACGGCGGAGCTTCTCAAGAAGGCCGCTGGGATTGAAAAGGGTTCCGGAACGGTCCCTCGAGAGATGGCGGGAAAGGTAACGCGGGATCAGGTTCGCGAGATCGCCGAAAAGAAAATGGTCGATCTAAATGCAAAAAATATAGAAGCGGCGATGAAGATTGTGGAAGGACAGGCAAAGAGTATGGGGATTGAGGTCACGGAGTAACTTAGCGTACGGCAAACGGCTAACCGCTAACGGCTTAAACTGTTAGCTGTATGCTGTAGGCTGTTAGCTAGCGAAGCTATGGGTGGAAGAAAAGCAAAAACAGTAGAAGGAGCGGAAGCTTCTTTGCCGGAAAAGAAAAAGCAGTCCCGTACCAGGGCTTCTGAGGAATCCTCAAAGGGGACTTCTAAGAAGAGGGTTTCCAAGGTCAAGAAGACTGCCCGCGGAAAGCGGTATCTTCAGGCCAGGAAGGGTATCGAATCCCAGCCGTACCCCATTGGAGAAGCTGTTAAGAAAGTTAAAGAACTTTCCTACGCAAAATTTGACGCTTCGGTGGATGCCCACATTAACTTGGGACTGGATATGGGCAAAAAAGCCGATCAAAAGATAAGAACTTTAGTTGCGTTGCCTCACGGGACGGGTAAGGCGGTCCGCGTTTTAGTTTTTGTCGATCCGTCCTTGGCTAAAAAGGTTAAAGATGCAGGGGCCGATGAGGTTGGGGATGAGGCTATGATTGAGAAGATTGCTCAGGATGGAAAAACTAAGTTTGATGTGATCGTGGCCACACCCTCCTTTATGCCCAAGATCGCCAAGGTTGCGCGGATTCTTGGTCCTAAAGGGTTGATGCCCACGCCTAAGACGGGGACGGTTTCCGATGATCCTGCCGAAGCAGTTAAGGAGATTAAGAGAGGCAAGTTGGAGATCAAGACCGAAGCCCGGCCGATTGTTCACGTTTCCATTGGGAGGGTTTCTTTCGAGGATAAAAAGCTGATTGAGAACCTTAAGGCGGTGATAGCCGAACTCCATCGCGTTAAGCCGCCTAAGGTTCAAGGTGAATTTATCCGGTCCGTTTCCCTTGCCCCGTCGATAGGACCATCGGTAAAGGTGGAGATAGGGAGCATAGGTTAAAGGTCAGCTGATAGAACGGCTTCCGATGAATCGGAAGCCTAGCAATCATCCGATGGTTGATTGTTAATAGCTAATAGGCTATAGTTAACAGAAGATAGCTCTGTCCGAAGACAGTGAGGGTCCGTTGAGGACTTAATCAGACTCACCGAGGAGAAGTAACCTAAAGGGTTGGGAAATTTGATGAGACCTCGGTGAGCACCCGAGGTTTTTTTATGGTTACGAAAGAAAAAGCTAAACAAGTTGAAAACTTGATTGATGAAATTGCCCGATCCGAGGCGGTTGTGTTCTCTGATTACGCCGGGTTTACGGTTACCGAAATGACGGAGCTCCGAAGAAAGCTCTCTGAGTTGGGAGCGGTCCTTCAGGTGACTAAAAATTCACTTCTTAAGCTTGCCCTGGAGAAGGGGGGGCTTCCTTTGCCCAGGGAGTTGACGGGTCCTACCGCGACTCTTTTTTCTGGAGAAGCGGATCCTATCGAGAGTATTAAGACTTTGGCTTCCTTTATCAAGGAGAAGGGAAAGGGGGAGGTCAAGTCCGGTTTCTTTGAGAAGGCTTTTGTAGCGGCGGAGGAAGTTGGGGCACTAGCGTCTCTACCTGGAAAAAAGGTTTTGCAGGCTCAACTGGTTAACCGGCTAGCGGCCCCCATATATAATCTAGCGTATGTTTTGGGTAACGGTCCTCAAAAGTTGGTATCTGTTTTAGATCAGATTACAAAACAGAGGGGAGGTGGAACAGAGTAACTCGCATTTTGTGAGTTTAAAGCTAATTATGACGGAAGAAAAGAAAGATAAGAAGAAAGAGATAAAGCTCTCTAAGAAGGCCGAAGAGGTGATTAAAGCTGTAGAGGGAATGTCCGTTTTGGAGTTAAATGAGCTGGTTAAGGCGTTGGAAGATAAGTTTAACGTCTCGGCCGCTCCGGCCCCTACTGTCGTTGCCGCCGCACCCGCCGCTAATGGCGAGGGTGGTGCTGAGAGTGGTGGAGCCGAAGAGAAATCCAGCTACGATGTGATCCTTTCCGGTTCCGGCGACAAGAAGATTGCGGTAATCAAAGCCGTGCGCGAGATCAATCAGAACCTTGGTCTCAAGGAGGCCAAAGACTTAGTGGAATCTCCTCCCCAACCGATTCTTGAAGGAGCTAAGAAAGAGGATGCCGAGGAAGCTAAGAAGAAGCTTGAAGCAGCCGGAGCAACCGTGGAGATTAAATAGACGCAGGCTAGTCTTATAGCAAATCAACCCTTAGGGTTGAGGTGCTTGTTTTGCTCCTCCTGTTCCCTGATCTCTGGTCTCTAACTAGCTACTGGCCTGCTACTAAAGGGTTTCCCTTCTCTTGAGGGCGGTTTTGGGTTTCTTCCTAATGACGATAGGAGGATTGAGCGGCTCTATTTTTTTGGCAACAATCAGCTCTTCTCCTTTATAGCTGCGGGCCGTGTTTTGGCGCTCCCACTCAACGGAGGCGATGAGAATCTTATACGACCCTGTAGGAGCGACAAATTGGTAGCGGCCGCTAGTATTCGTAACCCTGCGCTGGATCAGTTTTCCTGTTTTAGCATCCACTAGAGATAGGGCTACCCCGCCCGCCCGGTTTCCCTTCCCATCTTTTACCGTTCCCCAGTACCTCTCCGTCTTAACAGCATTAACCGCTACTAGCGAAAGAGCGACGACGTAAAAACCCGCAATTACCTGGTTGTAAAGATTTGGTATGGCTAGATAGGCAATCCCCGAGAGCAGGAGACCCCCCGTAAGGAGTGGCAGGTTGATGGCGGAGCCGTGTTTTCTGAACAGCTGCTTGATTTTGCTGGGCTTCTGGGCGCCGCGCGGGTCGATGGGGACGCTTAGGCTCACGGTGGGCTTGGTCTCGAGAACCTCA
This sequence comes from Patescibacteria group bacterium, assembly GCA_036986255.1. GTDB lineage: Bacteria > Patescibacteriota > WWE3 > 9FT-COMBO-53-11 > 9FT-COMBO-53-11 > BTRF01. The sequence goes on from BTRF01000001.1 coordinate 28,560, forward strand.
AAGACCTCGCCGTGGTAAATGCTCTCGTACTCCCCGTCCTTTTCTCTGGAAACTACTTGGGAAGGGAACTCGTAGCCGGCCCGGGACGCTTCAAGCTTGTACTTCCCTTTCTGGGGCAGAAAAGCGAAAACCCCGAACGCGTTGGTGACCTCCATATCGATAAACTTCCCCTTTTCGTCGAGAAGCCGAATGAGGCCTTGGGCCAGCGGCTGCTTGGTGACCGCATCGTAGAGGACTCCCCAGGCTCTTTTCTTTTTCTTTTTTTCAAAAAACACGGGGAGGAACGGAAATCCGCTCGCAATGGCGAGGTATTGACTAAGGAGCAGGCCCAGGTCTTGGATGGTTACTAAGCCTGCTTGCAGAAAAAGCCCTAAAAGCGTTAGCGGAATGGCCACTTTGGAGGTAGCATTGGAGACTTGTTTAACTGACTCCGGAAGGGCTTGGACGGCCGCAGTTACGTTTTCGAGGGTGTTTTCGACCGCGTTTGAGAAGGAATTCGACAGCGATCCTACTATCTCCGCTAAGGGACCGAGTTGATCGGTGATAATACTAATGAGGGTGTCAATCGGCCCTGCTGATCCGATCTCGAAATACAGCTCTTGACTCTCCCTGCTCTCTCGGCTTCCTACGGCCGAAACTGCCTTAACTGTATAGCTGCCCTTCCCCAGCGCATTGACGAGAAGCTCCCATCCTCCGGTAGTTTCATCTGCTGCGGCGGAGAAAGTACCGTTGTAGCCTTGATCAGAGGTGATGGCTACCCGGATAGTTGCTTCGGGGTAGCTGAAACCGGATAACTTAAGGTTATCCTCCGGCAGACTCTCCTCTTCTACGGAAGTGATGGTAGGCGGTAGGACTTCGCCGTCTAGAGTTGTTCCCAGAATTAGAACCTTATTAGTTATTCCGGCCTCATCGGTGGCGTAAATGTAGATTGAACCCAGATCCCCACTCTTAATAAGGAAGGTGAAGTTTACTAGGCCCTTTTCGTTCAGCTTTGCAACGGCTTGAATCTCTTCGGCGGCATTCTCCACCGTTACTTCCGACCACGGGGCTGTTTTCCCGTTGACAATGGAGACAGTGGTATCGCCGTCGATGGGAGAGAATAGAGCCCCGATTCCTTCTCCTCTGGATTGGGCCTCTGCGGAGCGGGCGAAAAGCAGAAGGACAGTAAAGAGCAGTACTGCGGCGGCAATTTTTCGCATCACCTTATGTATACCATTTTTTCTTTTTCACTGGCCGCTAGCCGGGGAACTTGGCTTTTGAATTTGTTATCATTCTTTTAGATGCCTAATCCTGCCCTGGAGGGCCCCATTACAATTCCGTCGAATGACCAGCTACGGCGGTCGTTTAGGTTAGCTACTCCTTCTAAGTTTCGTCGTTCGGCTCCCAAGATAATTACTCTTGTTTTGACCTTTCTCTTAATTGGTCTTGCTTTTAAGTACTACCCTATCGTTGGGCAGGTGTTGGGCGTTCAAACCCAAGGGGGGAGTGCCGTAACCCTGGATCGTATTTTGGACGACAGCTTTAACCTCTCCCTTGCCGGATATGTGGAGGGCAAGAGGTTAAAATCTTTTGCTACTTCCGGGGCTCCTCTTACTGTTTCAAGTACTGGATTAGTCACGAATCTCAACTCTGATTTTCTTGACGGGCAACACGGTAGCTACTACCTTGGCGCTACTACTTTAGATTCTCTTGATTCCACTTCCTTTCTCAGGTCTGATGTGAGTGACAGCTATACCTCCGGTACTTTGACCTTCAACTCTGGAACGACCCTTGATGTTAACGGCGACTTCACTATCGCCGATACCGTCATTAATCTTGATGGAGGAGCAACGACTATTCAAACTGTATCTGGATCACTTTCGCTTAAAGGGTCGGGGTTGGAGTTTGAAGGAACATCTGCCAGCAGCGATGTCGAGTTCTTCCGCGACCTGGCCAACGGGGGGCAGGGAAACAACGGCCTTTACCTTTTTAGCTACAACACCGGGGTGGGAGGGACCCGCTCCGGGCGGCTGTGGGTCACTACGACGGGAGAGTTCCGAATCGATCCGAGCGTCTCCAACCGCCTCTCCTTGGATACTTATGCCGAAAGCTACCTCACAGCCTTCGAAAGTTCTGCCGCAGGAGAGAACCGGGAGTTTCGGATCTACGGCTGGAACACGGCTCTCGCCGCCCCGGCTTACGGCCTCTTCCAATATGACGACACCAATGACCGCTTCCGCTTGGATGTCTCTACCGGCGATTTGGAACTGGACGATGATGTTTATATTACGGGATTGCTGGATGTTGTTGGGACCCTCACGGCCAATGGCAGAGTGGGGGTGGGGGTTGATCCGGAGTACGCTCTCCATGTTCGGACTGAAGACTACACCGGGACCCAGACGCTCATGCGGAGTGCTTTGGTGGATCTTTTCCTTTACGCCGATGACGCCACCCCCGACACCAATTCTTACAACACTATTCAAGGGCGGGCCCGCTACTACGGAGGGGTGGGGGACACCGCTTACGCTATCAGGGCATTGCGGGGGAGCGTGTGGAATACGGGTGCCGGAACGATCACCGAGGCCGTTGGGTCTTTTACAACTATTCGGAATGGCAGTACGGGTACGATTGAGAGGGCCATCGCTTTCTACACCCCCGGAGTTGCTAATAGTTCGACGGGGACCATCCAGAACGCTTACGGTATGCTAAGTGGAAATGTTGATAATACTGGTGGAGGAACGATAGTTAATAACTACGGTCTGTATATTGAAGACCCGACGTGTGTTGGCTGTACTAATACTTGGTCTATCTATTCTGAGGCGGGTGACAACTTCTTTGGCGGGTCGGTGGGGATTGGGACGGCAACCCCTGACGGTAAATTACATGTTCTAAGTGCAGATTCGGGTGCTGCTCCCTCCACCTTCGCAGATGACTTTATCGTTGAAGGTACCGGCTCTATGGGAATGACACTTGCGGCTAATAGCAGCGGCTCTGGAAATATTTATTGGGCCAACGAAGCCACAAACCAAGCCGCATCTATTTCATATTCTCACTCATCCGATTCGTTGTCTATTTCAAATGCCTCCGGAACTCACATTGTTATGGGAGCTTCCGAATTAGTCATCAACGAGTTTAGTTATGACAACGACTTCCGTATAGAATCCGATACCTCTCAGTATATGTTCTTCTTGGATGGTGGTAATAATGAAATTTTAATTGATGCGTCTAACACCCTCACTACAGCGGATGGAACACTGCATGTAAGCACAGCTTCTGCCGGGGCCACCAGCGCGAATGCAGTTGCTGATGATCTCGTTGTTGAGAACAGCGCCGAAGGAGGAATAACTATCCTTACGCCCGATACCAACGCGGGCAGTTTAACCTTCGGCTCTTCGGGCGGAAATCTCAAAGGTCGGATACGCTATGACCACAGCGCTGAGGCAATGGAGTTCTATACGAATACGCTTGTCCGCTTGTATCTCTCGGAATCGACGGGCTTTGTCATCAACGCTGGAAGCACGGATTTCGATACAAGAATTGAGGGCGATACTGAACCCTATCTGCTGTTTGCGGATGCGGGTAGCGATAGGGTGGGGATTGGGACTAACATTCCCGGTGCGAGATTAGAAGTTAAGGGTGCTACAAACGACGCCACCGCTTATGCTCTCGACGCGAGAAACAGCGATGACAGGAGCCTCTTTTTTGCGAGAAACGACGGGACGCTTGAGATCGGCAACGCTTTACTGACAGGTCCTACTACCAGCGTTACCATCTATCCTAAGCTTTATTCTATGGAGCCCTCCTTCTTTACGAATGGTACTTTTCTGGGTCTTGCTACAGGAACCTGGGGGTACTTGAGTGTAGTAGAGGACTATGGGGCTGAAGGTATTGCAAGAATAGTAGATACAGGCATAACCGATGACGCTGGCGTTTCAGTTTTGCGTTTGGGATTGGGTACTATAACCACCGGTGTAGCTACCAGATTTGTTACTTTTTATGCCGCCGCAACTACTGAGAGCGATGGGACTGGAGTGGGGAGGATCCGCCTAAACAACGGTGGCGTCGCTTACGAAACAGGCGGCGCGGACTACGCGGAGTACGTTACCGTTTCCGGCTCGGTTAGCCAGGGTGACATCATCTCCATCCCCTCCTCGGCAGGGAAGAAGGCTTTGGTTGGAGAAAGAGTCGTTGGGGTAGTTTCTGATACCGCCGGGTTTGTGGGGAACGCCAAATCGGAATCCCCTGGGCCAAACCAGGCCATCGTTGGGTTTATAGGGCAGATCAGGACTAAGGTTACAGGAAACATAAAGTCCGGGGACTTAATAACCGCCTCAAACATAGCTGGTGTTGGTACAAAAGCAGAAGGCAGAGGATCAGTTGTTGGAATCGCTCTTGAATCTCACAGTGGGGCAGCGGTTTCCAAGATCAAGGTTTTTGTCAATCCTGGCTGGTGGGATCCGGGAACCGAGATTGTCAGTGATGGTACGGCCGGTGCCGATATGAACATACCGGACCAGCTTAAAGTTTTGGGTGTTGAGGCCGAAGTAGGAATCTTCCAAACCCTAAGGGTTAAGGTAGAGGCTGTTTTCTTAACCCTTAGGGTTAAAGTGGCCGAGATCGCTTCTGCAGTGGTAGATACGCTCAAGGTTGGAAACCTAACGATTGGGGAGGCAGACGCCCCGGCTGGAATTACCATTTACGACCGAGTAACCGGAGAACCCTACTGCGTCTCTATCTCCGACGGCGATTGGCTCAAAGAACTGGGCGAGTGTGAATAGCTAACCCTTTACCCCCCCTTTTTTAATTTTCTTTAGACAAGAGGTACAGACGCGCTTCTTTTTTCCTTCTACTTTAGCCGTGTGCAAATTAACCTTTAACCGCCGTTTGGTGTGGGCTTTGGATTTGGAGATGGTGGAGCCGACCCGGCTTCCTTTTGAGCAAATTTCGCAGATTCTTGGCATTTTTCGATTGATTATTTTTCAACCCTTGCCTAAACACGTTCTTTTACTTTACCATGGCAGTGAGCTGCCGACTACTAGCTCCGGCCTATTATGTATTTTTCTGCGCAGGAAATAAGAGATTTAATTAAAGCTTGGGTGGCCATCTCTCTGGCTGTCTCCTTGGCCATTTTGGGTTTTGAAGCTGTGAGAGTACTGGGCCTGCCGCTTCTGGTTCGGGCGTTTGTGATTTATGCCTTTACCGTGGGGGTGGCCTTTTTGGCTCATGAGGTTTTAGGGCACAAACTTCTCTCTCAGCGGTACGGGCTTTTCGCCGAATTTCGGGCCGATGATTTTTTTCTGATGCTGGCCGTACTGCTCTCGTTCACGGGGTTTGTTTTTGTCGCTCCCGGGGCGGTGGTGATTGCGGGGGTTACCAGAGTTGATATTTACGGTAAGATTGCGGCGGCAGGACCGCTAGTGAATATCATTTTAGCGGTGGCCTTTGGCCTATTGATGCGGGCGGGAGTGGCGTTTTATCTTCCGCTTTACGCCGGGTCGAGTATCGACTTAGTAGCTACCAGCTATCAGATTAACGCCTGGTTGGCGCTCTTTAATCTTCTTCCTTTGGGTATCTTGGACGGGGCGAAGATATGGGCTTGGAGCCGCGGAGTTTGGATTCTTTTGGCAGGGGTTTCCGGGCTCCTTTTCTTGGGAATTATTTGAAGGGGGTCTTAAATTCGCTTCGAATTTTGTGCTTCGGTTTGCTACAATATAGTTGGCCTACCTGGCGCGCTGAGTTGGAGCGATTCCTGAACATTACCCTGCTAGGGACCTCTATATAGCTTCTCCGACGTGGTGAAGGAGCTGCGGGGACCCACTTTACATTCAGCGGGATCAGCTCAACAACTATTCTCAACGACTGGGTGGGTTTTTCTTTTGGGCTACCCCTTCATCTGCTCCTCTAACTGGCGTTCGATCTCTTCAGGGTTTAGCGGTTCCAACATCTTTTTAAGTTCAGGGTCGCGGCCTACATCCACCCCCATCTTTTTCAGGATTACGGCCAGGATTCTCAACACCTTGGTGAGCTCCTGCTCGGAGATTAGGTTGATTTGGAGCTCGGTCTCTTCGCGCAAACTGCTAATTCTTTCCTGGCGGTTTTGGGTGATGAGGACGAAGATCGCTAAAATGATTGCTTCAAGAGAGACGAACGTAATTAAGAGGATGTATGGGTAGGGGTCAAATGGTTTGACGGTTGGAATCACTCCGGAGTTGATTGCGATCCATGCCGCAAAGAAGAGAAGATTGAGGATCAGGAATTCGACAGTCCCGAAGGTGGAGACGATTTTGTCTTCAAGCCTTTCCATGGGCGAACGCCGTCCCCGCGCCTTGGCTTCGATGCTTTTAACGGCGGTTTTAAGGGCGCGGCGCCGGCTGATTTTGTTTCGACGGACTCCTTTTAGTGGCATTCTAGAGGATTTTAGCAATTTACAAGTGACAAGCGGTGTGGCAGGCCCGGGAGGATTCGAACCCCCAAATCCCGCTCTGGAGGCGGGCGGTTTGCCGTTAGCCTACGGGCCTTCATCTTAATCTTAGCACCTGAAGCTCAGATCTTAGTCTCTTTATGAGGAGTCTGCTTCCGACACTTGTTGCAGAACTTCTTAAGCTTCAGCGCTTCCTGCGTGTTGATACGGTTCTTCTTGGTAGTGTAGTTATGCTTGCCGCAATCCCCACACTTCAGCCGAATGAACGGTCTTGCTCCTTTTTTAGCCATAGCTTCGTAATTTTATCACGGTGAGATTCTTAATTCCGCTGGCGCCAAAGTGTAGTAGGGATAGTGCCGCGTCTGATGCGGTGGAGCCCGGTGGCGGAATCGAACCGCCGACCCCGTTCTTACCAAGAACGTGCTCTTCCGACTGAGCTAACCGGGCATATATTTAGGGTGGGCGAGTCGAACTCGCCTGCTCATCTTCGTCTAACTCTAAAATTAGAAAGGAAAAGTCTGACTTTTCTGCTTCTAATTTCTTCTTTGAATCGAGTTAGACTCGATGGTGCTGGGGGAGGGATTCGAACCCCCGTAGGCGTAAAGCCAACTGGTCTACAGCCAGTCCCGTTTGTCCGCTTCGGTACCCCAGCAAGTTTTAAAGCTGTCTATCTGCCCGCATCCAACCCTTCATTACCCTACTCCTTAGTATAAAACTATTTTACACTGGCTCACCCCAGTCAGGAAGGCAAAGCCGCGTCTGACGCGGTGGAGCCGCCCCACGGGATCGAACCGTGAACCTGCCGTTTATCACGTCAAACGTGAGTAGCGATTGACTTCTGGAGCCAGGGGTGGGATTTGAACCCACGACCCCCTGTTTACAAAACAGGTGCTCTGGCCGCTGAGCTACCCTGGCCAATCACGTCCAAAACGGCTGCTCTACCATTGAGCTAGGGCGGCTTGGATTAAATCGTATCCGATTTTCAAAACGGCTCTCTGCCATTGTTTCGTCCTCGCTCCTGCTTGAACGAACGGTAGTGATCCTTAGTTTTCATTACCGGGCTGCGCCAGCACGATTAAGTTCTAAAAGAACTTTCAAACGATTACCCTATCGTTTACAGTTTAGCATTTGATTTCGTACCATACCACCCCATAGTTATTGACTTACCACAGCTTTCAAGATAGACTTCAAACGAATACAAAACTAAGAAGAAAGGAGAGGTTGTGATGCCTGTTGTAGTACTTAATTACGATCCCGCAAGGGTACGGCGAGAAATGGCAGTCTACATTGCCCAGGCTCTGCCCAGGTGGGTAGCTGGTGCTCTTTCGGTCGAGGAGGCCGATAGGCCGACTCACAAAAGATGACATTGAAGTTTGGGTGAGGGAGCGTCAGCCCTCCGACGTTGGCAGCTATCAGATTGAAGTCGTGGTTTGGGCTAAGCACTACCGCGCTCGCGAAGAACAGATTGACGAGGCAGCGGCGCTCATTGACTCATATATCAGACTGGTGGTGGAGAAGTATATCGCACAGCTGGTGGACGTGGTCGTTCCCTTTCCGATCAAGAGTTTTGTTTACATCCTGCTATGCCCGGCCGGCTTTGCTGAGAGCAGCTGACCTTGGCAGGCATATGACCCTCCTTTGAGATTCAGAGGAGGGTTTCTTTTTTGGGCCCCTCCAGCCATTATTGCGCCACCTCGGCTTTATGCTTCGGTGGCTTTTTTATTCACCCGGGGTATAAAGGTCAGACCCTCAAGTTACTGCCTGTCTGCTACCCACTATCACATATAATACTATTATACTTTAAAGTATGAAAGTATTGAGAATCAGGAGTGGGCCCGCGTCCAAAACAGGAACAATAAAACTAACCAACCATAATTTCAAAGCTCCAACGACTACTGAACTATTAACTACGGACTAACTGCCAATAACTAATGACTATTGCCTACCGGCTATTCACCTACTAATAACTAGCGAAGCTGGTTAATAGCTAGTGATCGTAAGATCACGTCCTACTACTTGAGATATCCTTTGACAAAATCGGTAAAGTGAATAGGTTTTCTTCCCTCTACCTGAACGCGGTCGAGGGAGATGACCCCGTTTTCCAAGTGTGCTTCAAGGAGCTTTAGTTTGAGGTCTTTGTGTTTGGGGCTTCTTAACTCCTGATCCAGCTGGTCGGCCATCTCTCCAACCGTGGTCCAAACTCCCGGCCAGGGGGTATAGGCCCGAAACATTTGTTCAATCTGCTCGTTGCTCATCCCCCAGCTTATCTTCCCGTTCTCCCTCCGGATGAGTTTGGTGACGGTGGCTTGAGCGTGGTCCTGGGGTTGAGGAGTGATCCGCCCGTTCCAGTATTCAAGGATGGTTTTGACCAACAGGTTTCCTCCGAGGATGGCGAGCTTTCCGGTCAGGGTGGGAGTGGTTTCGTCGGCGGCGAGGGCGATTTTTTCTTGGGCCAGGAGGGGTCCATGGTCCATTTCTTCGTCAAGAAGCATGATTGTCGCTCCCGTCTCCTTATCTCCATTGAGGATGGCGGCTTGGATAGGAGAAGGCCCGCGGTACTTGGGCAAGAGCGAGGGGTGGACGTTTAAGGACCCTCGAAGCGGAATGTCCAGGATCTCTTTGGGAATGATGAGTCCGTAGGAGGCTACAACGAAGAGATCAGGTTTAAGGGTGGAAAGTTTTGCGTCCAGAGCTGAGAGCTCGGACTTGCTGGCGGGGCTGAAGGCGGTGATTCTATGTTCTTTAGCGAGAGCTTTTACATGAGAGGGGTTTCGCTTCTGCTTCCGGCCGGCGGGCCGATCGGGCTGGGTGACGACCGCGCTGATTTTAAATTTGGCATCCAGGAGGATTTGGAGAATAATCCGGCCGAAGGCAGGAGTGCCGAAGAAAATAATACGGGGTTTGGCTTGGGTTTTCATTCTGTGCGGGTCTTCTCCATGGCTCTGCCGGTAATGAGCCTGCCGTTCAAATGGTCAATTTCGTGTTGGAAAATGCGGGCAAGGAAGCCGGAGGCCTTTATTTTGAGGGTTTGTCCCTGCAGGTCTTGAGCTTCAATGGTAATGGTCTCGAAGCGCTCAATGGGAATGTACTGCCGGGGGACGGAGAGGCATCCTTCGTGTTCGGAGCCGGTCTTGCGGGAGTGCTTGGTGATTTTGGGGTTTACGATGGCTAGGAAGTTGGGAGAGGAGTTGGTTTCTTCAGGATTCAGTCTTACGATGGCTACCCGCAACCCAATTCCTATCTGATTGGCGGCCAAGCCCACCCCCTCGGGGTTGCGCTGGGCTTTAAGGGTCTCTTTCATCTTCCGGATGAGCTTTTGAAGTCTTTCATCAAACTTCGTGACGGGACGGGTGGGTTTCTTAAGGACTGGGTTTGGTACCGTAACGATCTTCGGTTCGGATTTAGGATGGGTAGTTTTCATAGCAGCGACTCCGGATCGACCTCAATCTTCCATTCCGGAGGGATCACCTTAGACAGTTTAGCAAGAGTTTTCTCAAGTTGCGCTCCTTTTTCTTCACTGCGCTTAGGACAGGTTTTGATCTTAACGGCAAGATTGAGCTGGATTTTTCTGGGGGTGGGCAGGTACGGAGGGTAGGGTGGAGAAACGTTAATAGTGGGGAGTTTAGAGTTCAAGGTTGAAAGTTTCTCATGAAGTTTTTCTGCCTCCAGGTTGGTTTTGGCGGTGCTTCTGGAGGTGAAGGTGAGCTTGACGAGGGTACTGAAAGGGGGATAGGAGAGTTCGCGGCGGGTTTTAAGTTCGCATTTGTAGAAGTTGGTCAGGTCCCCGCCGTCTAAACTATCAAAAAGAATATGGCGGGGAAAGGAGGTTTGGAGGTAGACTTTTCTTTTTGTGATTTGATCTAGCTTTCGGACGGTCCAAACTATCTTTTCGTGGGCGCGGAAGTCGGGGAGGTTGAAGATGGTGTCCACATCTGCCCAGACGATGTGATCTGCTTCTTTTCCGGGGAGAGAGAAGAGCTTAGGCCCCCAAACCTCTACGAAGTTTTTACCCACACCGCTTTTAAGCAACTCATCTTTAATTCCCTCCTGTAATTCTTTGGAACTAACATAGACTATTGTATATTTACATTCTTTAAGGAGGGTTTTTAGCTTTTGAGAAACGAGGGAAAAGTTGCCGGCGGCCTTCTCGCGGGCGAGGTCAGTTATCCCAACCCTTCGGGTTGAGGATTTCGAACCCGAAGGGTTTAATTTTTCATTATAGATGTCTTCAATGCGCGGGGATAGGTAGCGCAGCTCCAACTCTAATCCCTCGATCTCCGCCCGCTTTTGGGCGACGTCCTTGGCATGGTAGTAAGGCGATCGCTCGTCTTTGTAGTTCCAATTCTCCGGCTCTTCAATGATGATTTTTTTTAGGTTCGGCAGATTGGCAAAGACTGCCGACCGCGACCCCACCATCGCCTTTTGAGTTTGAGATCTTGAGTTTTGAAGAGCCCGGGCGCGGATTTTTACTTGGGAGGCATAGGGGACGAGGAGCAGAGTGGTGATCTCGCCTTTAGGGGCGGTGGCTGCTCTGGCGCCTTTTTTCTCGATTTGGCTTTTGAGGCAATCCAGAGGAGGAGCCAAGTAGTGTTGAGTCATCCATTGGGATAGGGCTACTTGGGAGGCGGTAAAGGTGCGTGCTTTTACTTTCTGTATTTCCTTAGTAGGAAAAGGGGGCTTTTTCGAAGTAACCCTCCAGATATACCCCTCCACAACCCGTTTTCCAAAAGGGATAACGACCTGAGCACCTTCCAGGGCGTCGGTTTCAAGACTCTTAGGCACCCGATAAGTGAAGAGCTTTTTGGCGGGATCCTGATAGGTATCGACCGCAATTTCCGCATAAAGCATCAACTTTATCTTAACAAGACGGCGTGATATGATTTGAGGCAAGCGGAGGCAGTAAAACAGTAAGTTTACTGACCCGCCAACCTTACTATGATTTTGAACGATCGTGAGAAAGAGTTTTGGCTTCTTTGGAATCAGCTTTACGAACATATCGGTCCAACCCATTTTGACCAGCTTCTGCGGGCCTTTGGATCAGCCGAAAAGGCTTGGAAAGTACCTGCCAAGGAGTTTGAAAAGTTGGGTTGGAGGCCCAAAGCGCTGGAAGCGCTTAAAAACCGTAATAATCCCACGGTTACGCCTACATTGGGAAATACTAGCAGAGGTACTTATGATGTGATAGCCAGCTTTGAGGAGGCTTATCCGCAAAGTCTGCTCCAGATAAGTTCTCCCCCGCCCATCCTGTACGTAAGGGGGGAGCTAATTCCACGGGATCGGTTGGCGTTGGCCGTAGTAGGGTCGCGGAAGATGACAAGGTACGGGCGGGAAGTGGTGGAGGCGTTAGTGCCGGAGCTTGCGGCCGCCGGCCTCACCATAGTTTCCGGCCTTGCTTTGGGCGTTGACACCATTGCTCACCGGACCGCCCTGCAGGGGGGAGGGCGGACGATTGCCGTCTTGCCTTGCGGGATAGATCAGGTTTACCCGCCCTCTAATGTATCTCTTGCGGAGCAGATTATCAGGAGCGGTCGGGGGGCTTTGGTGACGGAGTTTCCTTCGGGGACGCCGGCCTACCAATCCAATTTCCCGATTCGCAACCGGATCATCTCGGGCTTGGCGCTGGGGACGCTGGTGATTGAGGCGGCTCGGGGTTCCGGCACTTTTCACACCGTGTCAGCCGCTCTGGAACAGGGGCGGGATGTTTTTGCGGTTCCTGGATCGATCTTCTCCCCTTATTCAGCCGGGACGGCCAGGTTGATTGAGAGGGGAGCTAAGCCGGTTACGCGGGCTTCCGATATTCTTGAGGAGTTGGAGATCGTAGCCGAAAGTTTAAAGCAGGAAGTTAGGGAAGTGTCTCCCTCTACTCCAGAGGAGGAGGGGATTTTGGAGGTTTTGGGGAGCGACGAGCTCCACATTGATGAGGTTGTACGACGCTCGGAGCTCGATGCGTCTAAGGTCTCGTCAATCCTGACGATAATGGAGATGAAAGGGTTAGTTAGGAATTCAGGAAGCGGTATTTATCAAGCAAGGTTAAATAGTTGATAAGTTGGATCCTTTTTAGGACATTTCGTGGTCGTCAAGTCCTCGCTTAACCCTGTGTCCAACCATTATCACTTTCTGCTCTGGACTGCGATCCAAACTTCAAGGGTTGGGTCCTTAGACCTAGACTTATTTGGTGATTAAGTGCCGGAGAGGTCGAATTGGAGGGTTTCCTACTTGTGCCTGAAGTTAAGATATTTTCGGATTTGGAATAATTCTGCTATTATCGCTCTGACGTGAAGTTAGTTGTGGTGGAATCTCCTACAAAAGCAAAAACCTTATCCAAGTTTCTGGGAAAGGGCTACGAAGTTCTCTCTTCGATGGGGCATATTATTGATCTGCCCAAGAAGGAACTGGGGGTAGACGTGGAACACGGTTTTACCCCCCAGTACGCTGTACTCCCGGGGAAGGGTAAGACGGTAT
>BTRF01000002.1:0-37618 GCA_036986255.1 Patescibacteria group bacterium
AGTCCTGGGGGGAGGAGGACACTAAAAACCCCTCCGGACCCCGGAGAAGTGCTGGCTCCGGCCATGTTTGACCAAAACTTACCCGCCAGGGATACCTTGGTTTGGACGTCCAAAGGACCGGTTGCGGAGAATTTTTCTTCACCGCCGGGGCAAATCCCGTCGCCACCCGGATCTCCAACGCAGTCAGGATCGTTTTTGTTGAGTTTGATGGCGGGTTTCTTGTCTGGGCCTTTGGGTAGTGATTGTTTAGCCCGCCACTTTACCCTTCGGGTCGGGTCGATCACCTCTATCTTCGAGGGGTCAAACTTCTCTGCAGGGCAGTTGACTTTGTTAGGATCCTGCAGATCGAACTTGGGGGCGAAGGGCATAAGGGCCTGCTTGAGAAGTCCGTAGCGATCGTAATTTGTGGGGATCTCGCCGAATTTGCTTTTGAGGCCGTACTTATCTTTCTCGTTCTGATTAGGAAGCGGTTCGATATCATAGTACGGTTCTTTTGAATCGTCCCCCTGGTTGGCTCCTATTATCCTGTCCTTTCCTTCGACGCGTCTTTCTTGGTTGAGGATGATGAACCCTTCAGCCATCTGGGCTTCGGTCCGGTCAAAGGCGTATAGAGGGTCTATCTCCTTTCCGTCGCTGTTTTCCTGAGTGTAATTGGGAGGCAGGAGTTTTGCGAGGGAGCCGGTGAGTTCTCCGGGTTCCTTCGACCCCGGATCCCCCGACAAGGCCAGCTTCCTCGCCCGGGCGAGAGAGTCAGGCATTGTGGAGTTGCCGAAACTGAGCTTGGCCTTGCTCTCCGCATTTGTGGAGAAGACGGCAAAGCTCTTTTTAAAGAAGCAGTATATCTGACCGAAAAACCCGTCGCATTTGACCGTGTCTTCCTCTACAACCGCCTTGGAGTTAGTTACTTCCCCGGATATGGATTTGGCTCCCTTCCTTAGTTTAGAGGCGGGGCAGGTCGGCGAGTCTTCAGCCGCGAATACCGGCGCGGCTGGGCCTCCCAAACCGATCGGCATACGGGTTGGGGGTACGCTAAGGTTGAAAGCTATGTAAGCCCCCAGGACCAATTGAATAAGGAGAAGATATCTAAGCTTCATCAGATAAATCTTAGCAGAATTTGTCGGGTGGACCTGCCAAATTTACTCGGCTTCTTTTGTAGGGATTGTTTAACCTATACCCCTAGGGTGGTGAGGGCGATATTGACAACGAGGATAGCACCCAGGACTATCAGGAGCCCGAGGATGGAGTAAGTGATGGTTGCTTTGGCGGTGGCTAAGGCCTTTTCATCTCCCCCGGAGACCATGTATTGCAACCCCCCTATGGCCAGAAAAATTAAAGCGATCACACCTCCGGTGGATATGAGGATGTTAATTATTTTTCCGAGGACGCAAAACAGCCCGGTGATCTCCTCCGTGCTGCAGGCGCCTGAACCAAAGCTTATTTGGAGGTAGTTCTCGACCACCTGGTTGACGGTTACGGCTAGGACAGCACTACCCGCCCTTACAAGGGATACCAATGCTATTAGTAAGCTAATTGCTAACTTCATTACTGTGTAGCGATATCAAATACCTGGTTCCAAAATGTTCTCTACACCCAGCAAACCGCCAAGTATGTTAATAACCAACCACGCGCCAAAGACGATCAGAAGTCCTACTATGGCGGCGGTGATTCGCCCGCGGGCTTTCTCAACGGCGAACTTATCCCCGCCGGAGGTCATGTATTGAATTCCTCCAACGGCAAGGAGAATCAGCGCCAACGCCCCTACTATGAGGAGGATAGCGTTAAAAGCTATGGTTATAAGGTCCCCGAAACTGTTGACCTTAGATAGCGGATTTGTAATACCAGATGCATCTTCTTCGGCAAAAACCAGTGCTGTTGAAGCTATTAATCCTGTGCCGGCTGCGACGGCTGCTTTAATTTTTTTGATCACTTACTTCACCTCCTCCCTACTACTTAGTTCAGAAAAACGGAATACCTTTGATACCGCCTCCAATTATATAGGGAATTAATGCTGAAAACAATAGGAAGATGACCACCGTGGTATACTATAGGGCAGTAGTTCAAAACTGAACCATGAAGTAGGGAGGAGGATTCTGTGTCCAAAGCATTGGTCACCATTGGTAGTAAGAAGGCGGGGAAACCGGCCTTAATTCAAAGGGAAACCGCCATTGCTATTGGCGGCAATGAGATCAGATCGGGAAAGCTTATCGATCTCGTTTTTATTATTGATACAACCGGTTCAATGACCGATAAGATCGATGGTCTTTTGAAGACCTGCTCTGAATTTATTGATGATTTTGCTCGTCTTGGTCTCGATTGTCAAATCGCAATCGTCTCTTTTGGGGATCTTACTGTACCGGGCGACAGGATCGACGCGTTTCCTTTCACGAAAAGGGCTGAAGCTGCGAAGAGATACCTGTCCGATATCCCCATGAACAATGGGGGAGGAAATGACGGTGAGTCATCGCTTGAGGCACTCGAGAAAGCGATGACGTTGGAGTCGCGTTCTGGATCGGTTCGGGTGTTTATCCTCATTACCGACGAACCGGCTCATGGAGGTCGGTCGAGAATTAAGACAGTGACCGCACGGCTTACCAAACGCGAGATCATGGTCTTTGTGATTTCCCCATCGCTTGATTATTTTAAGAGGATGGCCAAGCAAACCGGAGGGGATTGGTACCAGATTGCCGCGGATACTAGCTTCCGCTCAATTCTGGATCTCTTTCGCACCGTGTCAAAGAAAGTATCGCAAGTTGTTTTGGACGTCCACCAACTCGGCCAAGGGAGCGTCTCTCGCTACCTTCAACTGAAGTCTGGAAAGTAGCCTAAGTGCCCGCAGTTCCTTTTTGCTGCGGGCTTTTTATTTGCGTTTCTAACCGCTAGATGTTACCCTATAGTGACATTAATAATCTGAGGGAGGAGGAGAGATGAAGGATCACTACCGTACCTTGGGTGTTCATCCCAAAGCAGAGGCAGAGGTGATTAAGGGTGCCTACAAAATCTTAGCCAAGAAGTATCACCCGGATATAAATTCGTCAGCTGATGCGGCGGAGAAGATGAGAGAGATTAACGAGGCAAACGAGGTCTTGAGCGACCCTGTTCGCAGGGCTGATTATGAGCAAGATTATGACTTGCATTTTGGGACTGATTTATCCGCCGATCCCCCGCTCTTGAAAGTTCGGCCAAAGACCTTAAATTTTGGCGAACTCAAGGTCGGAGAGACGGCTGAGAAGCGTTTTATAGTTAAGAATCTCGGCGGACCTCTTAAAGGACAGTTGAACATTGATGAATCGCAATGCCGAGATTGGGCAACAGTGAGTGCCCGCCCTCTCTTGGACGATTCCGTGTTCCCCCTTGAGGTTACGGTTGAGGTTGATACTACGGATCTTTCGCCGGGCAAGAGCCACCGCGCGCGGATCCTTCTTCAATACTTGGATGAGGAGATTGCAGTTTCGCTCCGTGTGGTGGTTTTGTCTTCCAAGAGAAGGCGAAGTTCTAAAACGCGGCCAACCCCTCGCACCTACGATCCCGACCCTTTCATGGATGTTGGGGATGCCCTCAGAGGGTTTGGGTTTGTGATCGCAGTAGCAGTAATCTCTGCCTGGTTCTTCTTCTCGCCCGTTATTGGGTGGGGTGGCGCGCAGATTGAAGCAACACACCATGCCGAAATTGCCCAACGAACCGAGGTTTTTGAAGATATTGTACTTCGCCTTGGCGAGATTATTGACCTGGAGAAGCGTGAGGTGGAGGACCAGAGGTTTGAGGAAGAGGGTCTTTACGCTACCTACTACGTTACCGTCGAGAACCAGAGTGATAATTCCCACGAGATCTTACTGGTTTACAAGCTGCGGGGACAATTTGGGGATCTCACAGATCCTGTCTATAAAACCCTCCTTGTGCCTCCGCGATCGCGGGTGAGTTTTGAGGTTACCCATCCCATTGGCTTCACCTGGGTGCCTTCTGGGGGAAGGAGTTGGTACGTTCCTGGGGACTACTTCTTTGCCAAGTTGGAGAGGGTTGACGGGGTGGCTCGTGAAGACACTTCTTGGCCTTATCGCTGGTGGGACTTTGAGCTTAAGGTGGTGGGTATTTCTTTCAACTACGAGGATTACCACTATCCAGGGGAATGAATCTCTCTACCCAGCTTGTGGCTTGCCATGAGCTGGGTTTTTCTTTTTATTCCATCTCAATGTGAATTTAAGGACAACGCTAACGATGGGGCAGATGAAAGAGCTAGTAAAGCTACGGCCGCGGTG
Organism: Patescibacteria group bacterium; assembly: GCA_036986255.1. Lineage (GTDB taxonomy): Bacteria > Patescibacteriota > WWE3 > 9FT-COMBO-53-11 > 9FT-COMBO-53-11 > BTRF01. The sequence goes on from BTRF01000002.1 coordinate 4,254, forward strand.
GTTGTTGCTTTAATTCTTTTTGGTCGCCTACCTCCACTCCTCACTACTGCTTAGTCTGTGGAAACTAAATACCTATGATTTCGCCTTTAATTATTTTCAGAATTAGCCACGAAAGCAAAAGGAAGAGCAGTCCCGCCAGGGCGGCGGTGATGATCTGTTTGGATTTTTCGAGTTTATCAGGGTCGCCGGACGAAGTGGCTACCCCGAACCCCCCGATGATGGTGAACAGGACCGCCAAAAGTGCTCCTACCCCATAACCTATTTTCAAAATATCTGCTCCAAGTTTAGCTGGGTCTGTGGATATCTCCCAAGGTCCAATATTAACAGTCGACTTCTTCTTAAATAGATCCCAGCCCAACTTGGTTTTCCCATTTGTGCCTGTACCTGTAGAATCAGCGGTTTTGCAACACCTGGCAACGTCAACAGTATCGGCTACGCAATCCCCTCCACAACTTAAATCGCACTTTGATGCTGTTCCGTAAGAACTGGTCCCATCTGGACAGGTGGGTGCTTTACACTCCCATGGTGCACATCTTTTCACCCCATCGCTGTCTCTTTTACATTCTCTGCCGAAGGGTGCACACAGCCCACTGCAAGCTGCGGCATTTTGTGTCTCGTTCGTAAGGAAGGGGCACACTCCCGCCCCCACATCAGGGCAACACCTCTCGACGGTTCCCTCCTTGTCTGGGATGCAACTTTGGGAGCAAGCATTTCCGCACTGTATGGCGTCTGGATACTCCGTAGTTTTGGACGGGCAATCGGCTACCGTGGTAACCGCGCAACAGAGATTTTCTCCAGTTTGGGCATCCGGATAGCAGGTTGTTCCACACAAAGAGTTGCAGGTGCTGGCATTCGGGTAAGGGAACGTTCCTCCGGGGCAGTCCGTTGCCGCAGAGGTTTTTGATGGGGATAAAGCCATCAGGCCAAAAAATATGAGACCCGCCAGTACCGTTGCGATGAAGATCGGTCTGAATGAAATTTTCATCATCAAGCCCATAATAGCAGAACTGGGTGGGGTGTGGCGAGTAGCACGTATTCAGTAGTAAGTGACTAGCGACTGGTAGAAAGGGATTCCTCTTGCTACTAACCGGGGGTGCTAAAATGAGGACAGGAGTACTGCCCCTCCTACGCTAAGGCTATGGAGGGCAGGCCAAAGTTGATCCTGAGCTTGCCGAAAGAATGCGCAAAATTCTAATCCTCAGTTTAATTCTCCTAGCTCTTCTTACCTCTGTAGTTGTAACTCGTGCGGTCGTGGACGAAGAGATTGAGAAGGTAACCAATGAACTTAGCAAGCAGAAGCAGCAGCTCTCCAATCTGGAGAAGAGGAAGGAGCAGTTGGCTAAGGACATCTCCTCCGCCTCAATCTCCCTCGCCCAGGTTTCGGCCGAGCTCTCCGCCGCCGAGGAGGATTTGAGCAAGATCCAAAAGGAGCTCAATCAGCGGGAGAAAACCCTCGAACAGTGGGAGAAAGACCGCAACGCCCTCATTAGAGATCTTTATAAGCAGAGCCGCATCTCCCCGCTGGAGATTTTATTTTCTTCTGATAACCTGGTTGACTCGACCAAACAGCTGCAGTATTTTGACGACAACCTTAAGCTCCTGAAACAGCGGATTACCCTATTGATTGGTGAAATAGACACTTTTAAGAAGAATCAGGCCAAGGCGAAAGAGTTGCGGGACGACCTGGCGGCATTGCGCTCCCAATATACATCGAGTTTGTATTCGGCCCAAACTTCCTACTCCTCTGTGTCAAGCCAAGTTTCTGAGATAACCAAGTACGTGAAGTATTTGTCAGAAAAGCAGAAGCAACTTCTGCTAGAGAAGTTTGGGGCCATAAACGTTTCGGTTGGAGATGTTCCTCCCACGCTTGATCCTAAACTCTCCAGCAGTTACAACCCTGGGCTCTCTCCCAGACTTGCCGTGTTTTCGTTTGGTATTCCTCACAGGGTCGGGATGAGCCAGTATGGTGCGTATGGACGTGCCCTCGCCAATCAGGACTACAAGCAGATTCTCAAAGCTTACTACTCTAACGTTTCAATTGGCTCATACTCAGTTCCTTCCAAGATTAAGGTTCAAGGTTACGGTGATATACCCTTCGAGGGTAAATATCTTAGAGGTATCTCAGAGGTACCGCGGAGTTGGCCGATGGCAGTGCTCAAAGCCCAGGCGGTCGCTGCCCGCACCTATGCCTTGAATTGGGTTAGCAACAACCCGGGACAGGCAATATGCACCACCCAGTCATGCCAGGTTTACCGTGGCGACACCGATCGTGCCAACTGTAATGGGACTTACAACAGGCGTTGGTGTGACGCGATCGAAGCAACCGAAGGGGTTGTCATTAAATCTGTAGACACCGGTGAGCCAATTACCGCATGGTACGCTTCAACGGCTGGTGGCTACACGAGGTCTTCGGCTGATGTGTGGGGTGGATACCGATCTTGGGTTCCATCGACGAGGATAGATACACCAGGACGTGATCCTAGTAAGTGGTTTGCCGACGCTTATGAAGGGGTAAAGTACGGTAACTCCCCCTATTTTTATGCTGCATGGTATTACGCATGGAGCAAGGCCGGTAATAAGTTGGTTTCTCCCCAGTTTCAGCACCCGTGGTTTAACCAAAAATACATGAATGATATCGTTAATTCTGTCTTGCTGTATAAAAGAGACAATTCGCTCCTTCCGTACCTCAGCGCACCAGATTGGAAGCTTCCTAACACTTGGAGCTTCTCTGATGTGGTGAGAGAGTTGCAAAATCGGGGGGGAGAGCCAGTTAGCAGAATTAATTCGGTTCTGACGATTGTTGATAAAAATGTTGGGAAGGTATCTAAAGTACGCTTTACTGTCGACAGTGGAAGAACCGTTGAGATAAGTGGCTTGGAGTTTCTCACAGTCTTTAACACCCGAGCTCCTGGATACATCCATATAAAGAGCCTTTATAAGTATCCCCTCTTTAATATCGAATTAAAGTAATTTGCTATCATCATCCTGATGGCTCAGGAGTCTTCCACCAGAAGTAGATCTGATCATGGGCTGGGGGTTAAGGTATCCAAACTGGAAGGTTCCCCGGCCGCCGAGCGCGGAAGGTTCGTTCAGGTTTATGAGTTTGCTCCCCCGGAAGGGGAGGATTTTTCCCCCGACCGCGGCCGCCTCTTCGCCGTTTTAGATCTGACGGTTGGTTCTGCTGACGATTCCTCTCTGGCCGGCCAGCTTGTTTGGGATACTTTAACCGGCGGCTACTTTGACCCCTCTGAGGAAACGGCCATCCAGGCGCTGGAAGAGGCCGTTTACGCCGCGAGGGATAAGCTTCGCCATTTTTCCGAAAACAGTTCTCTTAATATGCTTGTTGTGGCCCTGTTGAATTCTTCCTCGGACGACTCAGCTCAGGCGGGAAGTGTGGCCTACTTTGCTCGGGTTGGAAATCCGGTTTTGTACCTGCGCCGGGGAAGTGAAGTCCGTAAGCTTTTGGACGACGAGGGGGCGGTGGGGATCGGTTCGCAAATTTTGGAGGAAGATGATGTTTTGGTAGTGGGGTCGCCGGTTTTTGGCAAAAATTTTACTTCCAAAAGTCTTCCCCAAACCCAGTTTTTGGTTAAGCAGTTTGAGCAGGGTGCCAAGGTTCCCGGGTTCGCCGCCCTTCTCCTGCGCATTGCCAGTACCCGCGAGAAGCGGGAGCTTGAGGTTAAGAAGTCGCCCGCACGGTCCTTGAGGCGCTGGCGCAGGCGGATTTCCTCTCTCACCTTTCCCTCTCTTGCCCTTCTTTTTAAGCGGGGTTTGCACTTTGCAAAGAATTGGAGGGGGAGATTTTCAACTGCTCTTAAGCGGAAGATCAACCATGGAGAAGAGCTGGTCTCTCGGAGGCAGGAGGTTTCAGGCCCCCCGCCCGATTCTGACGCAGGTGTGAGGAAACCTTCAAAGATCCGCTTCCCGATAGGGAAGCGCACTCTCTCCCGCCTCATCATTGCTTTGGCGGTTCTTTTGGTGATCTCGGTTTCCTTCACTACTTGGAAGCAGGCGCGGAGAGTAAAGAGGGAGAATTTTGATCGGTTGCTGACGACGGCGGTCCAGAATATGGATGAGGCGGAGAGCTTGGCGGGGCTTTCCAATGAGAAGTCCAAGGAGCTTCTGGATAGCGCACGGGCCGATTTGAATCGGGCCCGGGGGCTCTTCCCCCGCTCCGAGGAAGTTTCTCCTCTTCAGTCAAGGGCAAACGATCTTTTCAACACGATTGAGAAGATCACTCCCATAACGGAGGAGAACGCTGTTTTTGATCTGGAGCTGAAGGTTGAGGGCGCTTGGGGGCGGGCTCTTTCCGGCTCTGGGACTACCGTTTACGTCGCTGAGCAGACGAGCGGTTCCGTCTTTGCGGTTAAGATCTCCGCCGATTCAGAAAATGAGGGCAGTCTTCCCGAGACTTCCGAGTTAGGCAGCGGCCAGTTGAAGGGAATTAGGGAGCTTGCGGCCGAAGAGGGTTATCTTTATCTTCTCGGCGAAAACACGGTTTACCGTCTAAACCTTTCCACTAAGAAGGTCGATGAGCCGATCAAGTTCGAGCGCTACGGCAAGGTAGCGGCGCTGGACACTTACTTTGGTAATATCTATCTCCTTACTCCTGGTGAAGACCAGGTTTATAAATTCTGGAATCTTGAAGGCGGGTACTCTGGGGCCATTGGATGGATTAAAGAAGCGGTTGCTCTGGAGGGAGTGGTGGATGTGGGGATTGACGGGGAGCTTTGGCTTCTCACTGCCCAGGGCCAGATCACCCGCTTGGTGAAAGGTAAAAGGGAACCCTTTTCCATCTCTAATCTTTCTACTCCTTTCGGCGAACCGATCAAAATATTTACTCGTCCCAGTCTTAAGCGGCTTTACATTTTAGACGCTGGGAACCAGCGGGTGGTGGTTTTAGACAAGGACGGCAACTTTGTTCGCCAGTTCAAAGGTGATGTGCTTTCCGAGCCCCAGGATCTTTGGGTTTCGAGTAACGAAAAGAAGCTTTACATCCTCGCAGGGAGCAGAATTTATCGAGTCGGATTGTGATCTTCTTTCTGTAAATTAACCCAAACCCCGTGAATATGTCCGTGAACTGGTAGTCATAATTTTACGCCGGTGTTATCATTCGCGTGATGGCAAAGATTTCCTTTTGGTTGGGTCGGTTGGCCGAGCTGGTTTATCCCACCCGGTGCGTTTCCTGCGCTGAAAGCGGAACTCTTTTTTGCGAACGCTGTCAGGGCAAGCTCGAACCGCTGGATCGGTGGTTCTGCGTTGTTTGCGGGAAGGCGGCCGTGGGCGGATTTACCCATCCGGGGTGCGCAACCCGCTACACTCCCGAACGGGTACTGGCAGGATTCTTCTACCGCGGATCCGCCCGGAACCTTATTAAGGCCCTCAAGTATCGCCGCATTCGACCAGTTGCAAAGGTGCTGGCGGAGCTCTTGGTGGAGGATTTGGCGGGTCAGGGGGTGGATCTGGGCCCCCATACTTTAGTTGCTCCCGTCCCGCTCTCCTTCTGGCGGGAAGGCGCGCGGGGCTTCAACCAATCCTTTCTTTTAGCTGAGGCCGTTGCGAAACGGTTGAATCTTCCCTCCCGTCCCCGCCTTTTACGCAAAGTTAAGGACACTCCTTCCCAAGTCTCTTTGACTAAGCCCGAGCGAGCCGCTAATGTTAGAGGAACTTTTGCGGTCCCCGCCCGGCTGGGAGGCGAGGATGTTCTTTTGGTTGATGATGTTCTGACCACCGGAGCGACGGTGCGCGAAGCGGTTAAGGCGCTGAAAAAGGCCGGCGCCGGACAGGTTTGGGTCTTAACCTTTTCTAAAGATTAGAAAAATTGCAACCTGAACATAAGCGAGGGGCAGCACCTTCGCCAGAGACTAGGTCCTCAGTACCTCTCTTTAATATATTTAAGTATCTTCAAGGCCTTGGGCGGGTTTCCCCTTCCGACGGGGAAGAAGCACGGCAGGACCTTAAAATGGTTTCCTAAAATATCAACCGAGTCCAATTTTTTGTATTGCTTTGTTTTTACAGCGTTAAGGCAGTCGATTAGGCGCACATCCAACCCAGTGATAATTTTGGTAGGCAGCTTGCCGAAAGTAACAATATATCTTGGGTTAACGATCCGAATCTCCTGCTTAAGTAAAGGCAGTTCCTGCCTAATGATCTCCTTGGGAGGATTTTCCGGATGCGGCTGGGTGCACTTAACTAAGTTGCTGATATACACTCCTTCCTTTATCAAGTTGTCTTCAATCCTCTCCTCGTCTTTGGTCTGCCAGCCGTTCCGGTATATATCTTCGATTAAACCGCTATCGATAAAGCCCGCCCGGGCAAATAACTTCCAGAAATGCCGGACGCCAATAAACGGGAACCTTCTTTCGCCCGAGTAGTCTTTGTGGCTGGATATGTTGCGGTGGGTGGGGTTAATGAAGAGAAACAGAAATTTAGGGTTTCGGAACTTACCGCCCCCAAGGATGTGGTTAAGTTCGTTCCCTTCATTTTTGCACCTTTTACAACTATCGAATCTGCTGTAGACGGCTTTGAGTTTTGGCGGAATTTTGTTAGACATAAGTAAGCACCAACTGACGCGCGGGGCGGAGCGGCAAACTGCCAAAGAACCTTAAGAATGCCGGCCCGAGCTTCATTTTAACCAAAAGAATTAATTAAATCATGGAACACGTTGCAATAATGAAAAAATCTTGGGGCTTGACCCCAAAAATTCTGTCTGGACAGAAGGAGATTGAATCCAGGTGGTATAAGGTAAAGCATCCCCCTTGGGGAAGAATTAAATCCGGCGAGGTTGTTTACTTTAAAGATTCTGGGGGGCCTGTTGCCGTCAAAACAGAAGTTGATAAAGTGGTTCAATTTTCTGATTTAACTCCTAAAAAGGTTAAAGAAATCCTGTATAAGTACGGCCAAGCCGCTGGTCTTGGCATAGATAGAATTCCGGAATTTTTTAAGATGTTTAAAGACAAGAGATACTGCATATTGATTTTTTTGAGGAACCCGAAGAAAGTAAAGCCATTTGAAATTGATAAGTCCGGGTTTGGTGCGATGTCTGCTTGGATTTCTGTTGGTGACGTCGATAAGATTAAGAAGGCGAGCCCGCCATAACTTATTTAGGTATAATTTGTTTTTAACTTAAAAACTATGAATTATTATCTGACAGTCTTAAAAAAGTATGCAGTATTCAGTGGACGTGCACGCAGGGCGGAGTATTGGTACTTTGTTTTATTCAATATTATTATCGCCCTTGTGCTAGGTCTGATTGAGGGTGTAGCTGGAATCGCCTCTGGAACAGACGAAAGTGTACTCAACGCCATATACCAACTAGCTATCCTAGTTCCGTCCGTTGCCGTAGGTGTACGCAGGATGCACGACGTAAATAAAAGCGGTTGGTTTCTCCTAATCCCTATTTATAATCTTATACTGGCTGTTACTGACGGAACCAAAGGTGATAATAAGTATGGTTCGGATCCAAAAGAGGCGACGGCCGGTTAGGATTGTCAAAAATATACGGCCGCAGCCAAGTAAGCGCAGCGCTAGCGAAGTTTAATGGCGGAGAGGGTGGGATTTCCTTCACTTCGTTACACTCAGTGTAAACTTACTCAGGATAAACTTCTCATCCCACTCCTGACACTAGGGATTCACCAAACTCACGCTGATGGTGAGCTTGCCGAATCCATGGCGGAGAGGGTGGGATTCGAACCCACGTGTCGCTTTCGCGACAACGGATTAGCAATCCGCCGCTTTTAGCCACTCAGCCACCTCTCCACCTCCTACATTCTACCAGTCGCAATTCCGTCCGGCCATATTTTGCTAAACTAATTTTAATGATGGATAAGAGCTTAGAGGAAAATGTCCTCTTGGAGTGGGAATCCCTAGAGAGGGTCTTTACCAAGCGGGGGAAAACATATTTTAGAAACCTCTTTTCTCTCTTGGCCTTTTTCGGTGCGGTAGCCGTCTTCTTCAAGGAGTTTCTTCTCGTTGGGGCTTTGGGGGCGTTTGGGTTCGCCAAGTGGGCGATGGGGACCACTCCGCCCAAAACGACCAAACATGTTATCACCGACCTTGGGATCAGGACTCACGGGCACGAGTACGGTTGGGACCAACTGAAGGATTTCTGGTTTAGCAAGATCGACGGGCAGGCCGTTCTGCAGGTAGATACCAAAAACATCTATCCAGGGCGGATCTATCTTGTTTTAGGAAAAATTGGCCGAAGAGAGATCACCGAGGTTTTGAAGAATCATCTCCCTTACCGTAGGAAAGTTAAAAGGGATCTTTTGGAGAAGATTTCCGTGGGGGTCTCCCGCCGCTTCCCTCTAGAGTAAACTCTGCTTCTTTTTCAGGTTATAATAAGTATCGAACGGGTCCCCGTAGCTCAATTGGACAGAGCGCCGGCTTGCGGAGCCGGAGGCTGGGTGTTCGAGTCACCCCGGGGACGCCAGGTACCAGTCGGTACCCGGCAGGCCTGAGCTGGATAGTTCTGTGCCGCCACGGCGGGGTGCCGGAGTGGTTTAACGGGACCGTCTTGAAAACGGTTAGGGTGGCAACACTCTCGGAGGTTCGAATCCTCCTCCCGCCGCCACCTCGCTAGCGCTCGGTGTAAACTAAGTATAATGTCTTGCTTTGTTTACATTCTTCGATGTGCGGGCGGCATGTATTACACGGGGGTAGCCCGAGATTTAAAAAAGCGGATGAACGAGCATAATTTAGGTTTGACTAAAGGCGCGTTTACAAAGAGTAAGCTACCTGTAGAACTTGTTTACTGGGAGAGATTTAATTCCAGAATTGAAGCGGCGAGGCGTGAGAGGGAAATTAAAGGTTGGGACAGAAGAAAGAAAGAGGGTTTGATAAATAGCTTGCACCGAGGAGCTTTAGCGACGAGGTGGGGTGCCGGAGTGGACGAACGGGCTCGCCTGGAAAGCGAGTAACCCTTCACGGGGTTCGTGGGTTCGAATCCCACCCCCACCGCCACCTCGCTGGCGCTCGGTGTAAACTAGCTCATCCTGAGCTTAAGCGGATGGGATTGGTGAGGAGACGTAGCTCAACTGGACAGAGCGCTGACCTCCGGAGTCAGAGGTTGTGGGTTCGAGTCCCGCCGTCTCTACCATAGATATGCATACCAAAGTTGCCATTATTGGAGCGGGCGGGATCGGCGAAATTAGTTCGAGAAATACTCCTCCAGCGTTAGCTTCTGCCGGTAGAGCTTATCGGCCAGTCCACTTCCCACCCAGCGGATGTGCTGTCCTCGCTTCTCTCGGTTGCAATTTCGTTTCTTATGGGTGCGGCTAGAAGCTTACCTATGAGCTTCCCCAAGCGTGTTTTTCCTGAAATACTCTTCTAGAGTGTTGCCTTCCCGGTAAAGTTTTGTAGCTAAATCTACTCCAACGAAACGAATATGCCAGGGTTCGTAGATATATCCGGTGATGCGCTCTTTCCCCTCTTGATAAGAAACGATAAAACCGAAGCGGGCGGCGTTTTTAGCGACCCACGCGGCGACAGGGCTTTGGCTGAAGGTTTGGAAGTCGGGCTGGTCCAGGGCCAGGTCCACGGTGGTTCCGAGCTGGTGCTCGGAGTGCCCGGGGAAGGCCGAACCTCTTGCGGCGGCTTCCCATCCGGTTTGCTTAACCCACCAAGAGAAGGTTGTCTCTTGAACGAAGTAGGAGCGGTAGGCGGAGAGAACGGAAAGCCGGAAGCCCGCCTCGGCGGCGGCCCCGAACAGCTGGTAAAGATATGGAAGAGTATCCTCTCTTAAGTACTGTTCCCTAAAGGTCGGGACTCCAGTAATCTTGTTCAAGTTTGGCGGTACGTAGCCGGAAGGGAGCGCATAGGTTTTATTGATATGGGCGAGGGTCATATCTTCCGAGATGGCCAGGATGATTTCACCCTGAGGAGCCAAATTGCTTCTTACTTCGGGAAAGGCCTCTTGCTCAATAACCGAGGGAGGGGTGGTTGTGAAAAGATCCCAGGGAGTGGCCAGAGCGATCTTTTGGGGATGGGCAAGCTGGCTTCCCATCCCGATGCCGAGAATTAAAGAGTATCCTAGAATAGGAAAAAGCTGTTTTAATTTCACAACCCTATTATAATGTACTTGGATCTGTTTGCTAGGAGGCGTGGCAGAGCGGTTTAATGCGCCGATCTCGAAAATCGGTGGGGTCGCAAGACCCTCGGAGGTTCGAATCCTCCCGCCTCCGCCATCTCGCTAGCGCTCGGTGTAAACTAGCCCATCCTTTGCCCCTCGGTTCAGGGCTGCGGAGGATTGGGATGGTCCCCTGCTAAACTGATTTTGTATGATTGATCAGATTGAAGAGATAAAGCGAAAACTGGATATAGTTGCCCTCGTTTCCTCTTATGTACCCCTCCAGAAAGCGGGGAAGAACTACAAGGCCCTTTGCCCTTTTCATTCCGAGAAAACCCCCTCTTTTATGGTTTCACCCCAGCTGCAGATTTTCAAGTGTTTTGGCTGTGGGGAGGGTGGCGATGTGATCGCTTTCTACAGCAAGATTGAGGGGGTCTCTTTCGGTGAATCTCTTAAGGAAATGGCCAAGCGGGCCGGGGTTAAGCTGGTGGGCCGGAAGCAGAGCCCGGTCGAACGGCAGAAGGAGAAGCTTTACGAGATCAACCGGCTGGCCAGCGACTTCTTTCACTTCCTTCTGACCGGCCACAAGATCGGGAAGCCGGCGCTGGAGTTCCTCAAAAAACGCGGTTTGAGCAAGGAGTCCATAGAGGATTTTGATCTGGGCTACGCTCCCAAATCGTGGGATAGTCTGGGCCGCTTTATCCTTAAAAAAGGATACTCCGTTACTGATTTTCTCCAGAGCGGCTTGGGCAGCCGCAAGGAAGGGGGCCGGCGGTATTACGATTTCTTCCGCGGGCGGGTCATCTTTCCCCTCCGCTCCTCCACCGGAAGGGTGGTGGGATTTTCCGGCCGAACCTTGGGAGGCGAAGAGCCGAAGGACGCCGCCGAAGGACGCCCCGCCCCCGGCGGAGCTAGCTTTGGCTCTTTGGGGCCAAAGTATATCAACACCACCGAGACTCCGGTGTTTGAGAAACGCCGATTTCTTTTCAATCTTGATTTGGCTAAGCAGGAGATGAAGAAGCAGAAGTCCGTGGTTTTGGTAGAGGGGGAGATGGACGCCATTGCTTTGTACGAGTTGGGGATCAAGAATGTCGTAGCGACTAAAGGGACGGCTTTCTCTCCTGAGCAGATTGCGGCCTTAGCCAAGTTTGTCCAAAAGATTACGATCTGTTTTGATCGAGACACCGCCGGCTTGGAGGCCACCAAGAAGGGGATTCTTCTTGCTCAAGGTGTCGGCTTGGAGGTGCGGGCCGTGCTTCTGCCGGAGGGGCAGGATCCCGATGAGGCCGCCCGGGCCGATCTGGGGGGGTTTAAGAAGCTTCTCGCCTCCGCCCCTTCCGTTTTTGACTTCTATCTCGCCTCCGCCCTGGCGCGTTTTAATCCGGCTGATCCTTCGGGGAAGAAGAAGATTGCCCATGAGATTCTGCCGGTAGTGAAGAGCTTGGCCAACGAGGTGGAGAAAGCGGCCTACCTTGCCAAACTTTCCCAAACCCTCGGAGTGGGAGAGGAGATCGTTTGGAAGCAGCTTGAGAAAGAGAAGGCCTTGGAGGGGGAGAGATCTTCCTCTTCGGCCGAGACGCGGTCTAAAGATACTCCCCGCCTGCCTAAAAAGGAGTCCTACCTTATGGCGGTTCTCTTTTCTCTTCCCGTTGAAAAACTGCGGAGTGCTCAGCGCCGGATTGCGCTCGAGGATCTCACCAACCCTGAGTTGGAGAAGGTCCTGGCGAGCTTAAGGGACTATTTAAAACAGATAAAACGGTTTCGTCTGGAGAATTTTTCTGGTAAACTTGACGAAGACACCCGTCGTATTTTTGAGGAGTTGGTTTTGGTTTCCCTTCCCCAACATCCGCCGGAAGATGAGTTTTCCAAGGCCTTGACATCCGTAAAGAGGGTTCGGTTGATCAAGGAACGCAGAAGTTTGGTAGGCCAAGTTCGGAAGGCAGAGGAGGACGAGAAGCCCTCCCAGGTGCGTAAGCTGCAGCGGGAGATACTGAAGTTGACTAAGAAGATTGATTCGATGGGCGGTTTGGCATAATCCAATGGCGAAAATTAAGAAGGCCGATTCACCACTAATTAAAAAGCTTCTGGACAAAGGGAAGCGGGAAGGATACGTTACCCAAGAAGAGGTTTTGGCCTATTTTCCCGAAGCGGAGGAGGATATCGAGAAGCTTGACGATCTTTACACCCTTTTTATTGAAGAGGGTATTGATGTTTTTGAGACGGCTGAAGAAGAGGCCCGGTCGGAGGAGATTGCGAGGGAGCTGGAGGTTCAGGCGGCTTACGACTCCACCATCACCGCGGATCCCGTACGGATGTACCTGCGTGAGATTGGAAGAACCCCCCTTTTAACCAAGGAGGAGGAGGTAATTTTAGCGAAGCTGATTGAGAGGGGGATGAAGGCGGTGGCGCGGCTGAAGAAATCCACCCCCCGGATGAGCAAGAAGACCCGCGAGAAGCTAAAGGAAACGGCTCGCCAGGGCGATATTGCCAAGGAGAAGCTGACCAAAGCCAACCTCCGCCTTGTGGTTTCGATCGCCAAGAAGTATTTGGGTCGGGGGCTTTCTTTCCTCGATCTTATTCAGGAGGGAAATATTGGCCTGATGCGGGCGGTAGAGAAATTTGAGTGGCAGCGGGGCTTTAAGTTCTCCACTTACGCCACTTGGTGGATTCGGCAGGGAATTACCCGAGCGATTGCCGATCAGGCCCGCACGATCAGAATTCCCGTCCATATGATTGAGACGATCAATAAGTTTAACCGTACCCAGCGCCAGCTCGAACAGGAGTTTGACCGCGAACCGACTCCTGAGGAGATTGCTAAAGTGATGGAGATTACCCCGGAGAAAGCCCGTGAGATTGTGAAAATCTCCCAAAGACCGACCTCGCTGGAAACGCCGATTGGCGAGGAGAAAGACTCCCGCCTCAAGGATTTTGTGGCGGATGAAGAGGTCTCTGCCCCCACCGACGATACCTCTAAAGAGCTTCTGAAGCAGCAGCTTCTGGGGGTTTTGGAAACCCTTTCCCCTCGGGAGCAGAAGGTCATTGAGCTGAGGTTTGGCCTGCGGGACGGAAAGCCCCGCACGCTCGAGGCGGTGGGTAAGGAATTTGGAGTTACCCGTGAGCGGATTCGCCAAATTGAGGCCAAGGCGATCCGAAAGCTCCGCCACCCCTCAAGATCGAAGATCATTAAGGATTATCTTTAAGGTGAACAGTGATCAGCAATCAGTGAACAGTGATCAGTGATCAGTACTTAATAACTCGCTACTCGATACTCGCTACTTAACACTTGCTACTTAGCGCTTCCTGCTTGTATCCTAGAAGTTAATATGCTTCCGGCCTTCTTTATCCCCGCCGTGGCGGCTTACTTTCTCCTTGCTCTGGCGGGCCTGATTGATAAGGTGCTTCTCAAAACGGCGATCATTTCCCCGCGGGCCTATGCTTTTTACGTGGGGATTTTGAGTGCGGGGGTGCTGGTTCTTCTTCCTTTCGGGGTGGTAGAGATGCCCACTTTAAGGATTGGCTTTTTCGCTCTGATATCCGGAGTGGCGGGGGTTTATGCCCTTTGGGCTTTTTACGGCGCCCTCAAGGCCCACGAGGCCTCGCGGGTGATTACGACCGTGGGGGCTCTGGTGCCCATTTTTACCCTTCTTTTGAGCGTTCCCCTCCTTAATGAGAGTTTGAGCTTCCCTCAGCTTTTGGCTTTTGGACTGCTCGTTCTGGGAGGGGTGCTGATCTCTTATCGGGAGAACGTGAAGAGGTCCTACACCCTAAGTCTTTTCAACCACGCCGCTACCGCGGCGGTTCTCTTTGCGATCTCTTTTACTTTCCTGCGCCTAATTTTCCTTTCGGAACCGTTTTGGAACGGTCTCTTTTGGGCGAGGATAGGGGGAGTCTTTGGAGCCCTGACGATCGTAGCCGTGCCGGAGAACTTCCGGCGGATCTATTGGGCGACCAAAAAGGCGCCCCGGACCGCCCCGATCCCTTTTGTTCTTAACCAAGCTTTGGGCGGCGGCGGAGCCGTCCTCCAAAACTACGCTATTTTTCTGGGGAGCGCCGCGCTGGTGGGTGCTCTTCAGGGGGTTCAGTACGTCTTTGTTTTAATCTTGATCGTTCTTTTGGCCCGCCGTCTCCCTCAGCTTCGCGAGCAGTTTGGTTCGCGGGAGAAGGTTAAGAAGATCTTGGCGACCGTTCTCGTGGCGGCGGGGCTTTATCTGCTTGCAGTTGGATAAATGGTGAATAAAAGTTCAAAATTAGCTTTGAAGATTATCCTTGGTGTCTTGGCCGCGCTTGTCTTAGCGGTAGGTGCGGCTTACTTCCTTTTTGGCCGCGGCGGGGAGGCGCCGGAGATCGCTTGGGGGTCCTCCTTCGACTCTTACTACGCTGAGGATTTGGGTTTGGATTGGAAGAAGACCTATCTGGCTCTTCTGGACGAGGTGGGGGTGGACCATCTCCGCTTGGTGGCCTTTTGGAATGTCGTGGAGCCGGAGGATGACCGTTTCGATTTTAAGCGTTTGGATTTTCAGATGCGGGAAGCCGAAAAGCGGGGGGTGAAGGTGCTCTTAGGGGTGGGGAGACGGCTTCCCCGCTGGCCCGAGTGCCATATTCCCGACTGGGCTAAAGCCCTTTCAGAGGAAAGACAGCAAGAGAAAGCTCTAGAGTTTCTGCCTCAGGTTGTCAACCGCTACAAAAAGAGCTCGGCGCTTGAGTTTTGGCAGGTGGAAAACGAGCCGTATGTGTGGTTCTTTGGCGAGTGCCCGCGGCCCGACACTGCGTTTGTCCGAGAAGAGATGGAAACCATCCGGGCGCTTGATCCCGACCACCCCCTTCTTTTGACCGAAAGCGGGGAGCTCTCCACTTGGTTTAAGATATCCCGTCTAACCGACTATATGGGGATCTCGATGTACCGGATCATTTACGATGGGAACTACACCAAGCGCTACCAAAGCTACCGTCCCCTTTTTCCTCAGCAGTACTACCGCATCAAGACCAATTTTTACAAGTGGGCGGGCTGGCTCAAGGAGGTTTTTGTGAGCGAGCTTCAGGCGGAGCCCTGGGGACCTAAACCGCTGACGGAGATGACGCTGGAGGAGCAGTACCAGTCCCTCTCCCCGGAAAAACTCCGTTACAACCTGCGCTTCGCCCGCTCGACCGGATTTGACCGGTTTTACCTTTGGGGAGCGGAGTGGTGGTTCTATGCTCGGGAGAAGTTGGGGGTGGGAGATTTTGTGGAGATCACCAAGGAGTTGTGGAATGAGTGAGAAGCTGAGCAAGAAGTTTCCCAAAAACTTTCTTTGGGGGTCGGCGGCCTCGGCTTATCAGGTTGAGGGCGGGAACAGGTATTCGGATTGGGAATCCTTCGGCGGGTTTGGGATGGATCTGCCTAAAGCCGGGCGCGCCTGCGATCATTACAACCGCTTTGAGGAGGATTTCAACATTGCCCAGTCCCTTCACCAAAACGCCCACCGCCTTTCGATCGAATGGTCCCGAATCGAGCCGGAGAAAGGCCGTTTTAATGAAAAAGAAGTGGAGCACTACCGGGGGGTTTTGGAAGCCCTTCACAGGAGAAAGATTAAGCCCTTGGTGACCCTTCACCATTTCACCAATCCGGTTTGGGTGGCGGAGAGAGGCGGTTGGGAGAACCCCGGCATCGTGGGCTACTTTGAAGCTTATGTTCGTTACTTGGCCACCCAGTTGGCGGATCTCTGCGATTTTTGGGTAACGGTTAATGAGCCCTGGGTGTACCTTTCGGAAGGGTATCTCTACGGACGCTGGCATCCGGGGAAGCGGGATCCCCTCCTCGCCTTTTTGGTGGGGCGGAACATGTTTCGAGCCCACAAAACTGCCTACAGAATCATTCACGATATCCAGCCGAAAGCTCGAGTGGGGATAGCTTATTCGATGGGTTACTTGAGGTTTCCCTCCGGATTCGATCCTCTCGCTCGATGGGGAAGAACAATGATAAAGAAGGCCGGGGTTCAGGATTTCATCGGAGTGAACTACTACCGCCCCATCGGTAGAGTAAACGATTTACCCACTACTGACGTGGGGTGGGCAATTTACCCTCAGGGCCTCTACGAGGTTCTTTCGGATCTGAAAGAGAGTTTCGGCCTCCCCATTTACATTACGGAGAATGGGTTGGCGGACGCGGATGACGATCAGCGGGCCGATTTTATCGCCGACCACTTGGCAGCGGTTTGGCGGGCGCTTTTGGAGGGGGCGGATGTGCGGGGGTATTTTCACTGGTCCCTTCTGGATAATTTTGAATGGGCGCGGGGATTTGAGCCTCGGTTTGGGCTGGTGGAGGTTGACTACCAGACACTGGAGAGGAAGATCCGCCCTTCCGCTCAGGCGTACGCCCGAATTGCTGAAAAGAATTCTCTATAGCGCCTGATTGCTTTTTCCGCATTTTTTACTCTATTATTTGAGTAGATGTTGTCCCGGTTAGTTTCCTGGATAAAGAACAATAAAATTGCTGCGGTTTTGTTTGCTGCTCTTCTTGGTTTTATCCTCATTGGCGGGGTTTCGGGTTTCATCGGCGTTTTGGAGCGCCGAGGGGGTAGCCTTAGCCGTCCTGGGTACGAAGGAATATCTCTTGACTACGGCATCTCCGGCGGGGTTCCTGTTCGGGGAGGCGTTTCGACTTCAAAAGACCGTCTTGTAGTTGAGGAGTCTAACCTCTCTTTGGTTGTTGAGGATGTTCGCAGTGCGGCCGATGAGGTTGTTGTCCGCGCGGAATCTGAGGGCGGTTTTATGGTCTCTTCCTCTTTAACCAGCCCTGAGGAGTCGCCGGTAGCTGTGGTTATCGTCCGCGTCCCGACCAAGAAGTTTAAGGAAGCGGTTGAGTATTACCGCTCTTTAGCCGTTAAGGTTTCTTCGGAAAATCTTCTCGGTACCGATGTTACAAAGGAATACGAAGATATTGATTCCAGAATAAAGACGATCGAAAAGACGATCGGTCAGCTGGAGGAGATAAAAGCTAAAGCGGCCAAGGTTTCCGATCTGATAAGCATTACCCGGCAGATTACCTCTCTCCAAGAACAGATCGACTCCCTAAAAGGGAGGAAAGAATTTTTGGAACAAAGTGCGGCCTTCCCCAAAATCACTGTTTATTTGGCTTCCGACGAACTTGCCCTTCCTTATCAACCGGCGGAAGGGTTTAGACCCGGAGTGGTTTTTAAATTGGCAGTTCGGTCACTTCTCACCGGTTTTTACGCGGTAGGTCGGGCGTTGATTTGGATCGGGGTTTACGGAATCATTTGGATTCCGGCGCTTGTGATTTTTATCTTCCTGGCGAAGAGGAAGAAACGCTCGTCTTAAACCCCTTAACCTCCTGACCCATAGTTTGACTTTACTGGAGAATTCGGTTACTCTTTAGGTATCGTAAGCATCCCAAAACATTAAAGAAAGGAGACAGATGATGAAGCAGGTTTTAGAGCACTTTTGGCAGCACCTCTCATCTCTAGGTGTAAGAAACGGTTTCCAGCTTACATTTCACGTGGGGTTGAAATCCAGCAAGTGCTTTAGCTACCCCCCAGTACGGCTTTGGGCTTTAAGAAGGTACTCAAATCTGGGTGACTCAACGAGGCTTCTCTTGAAGAGCCACATTAGTATCCCATCCGAAGGCCTAAAAGACATTCTCTCTCAGATTTGTGACGAGCTTGGAGAGGATAGCGGGGATACTGATGGTTTTGCTGTTTTCGATTCAGTTCTGCAGGTGGTAGCAAATTTCGCTGCTTTCATGAGCGACGCTGCAGTACTTCGATTTCAGCTAAATATAAACTACTTCCCTGGGTTCGCAGGTCCTAAGATCGACCTTTGGATCTATGACGTTGATGAGCAATATGGGGAATTTTCCCTTCCTGGATGTCTTTTTCTTTCCAGCAGTAAAGAAGATTTCCTGGAGGCCTTCGATGAGGTCATTGCTCAAGTTCGAGTCAGATTGTGGGGTGTTTGATTTAAGCCTCTCTGCATTAACTGTGGGAGGCTTTTCCTTTATATGGGGAGTGGAGATAGTATAATTGTATTGTTAACCGTTCCCCGGTACTTGCCTTGTTATTTCTGTGTGTATTACGTCTACGTTCTGCAAAGTGATAGCGACGCCAACCTTTACATTGGTTCGACTTCAAACCTGAAGAAGCGGTTGGCGGATCACCAGGTGGGAAGAGTTGAAGCGACGAAGTACAGGAGACCTCTTCGCCTCGTTTACTACGAGGCGAGCTTGAGTAAAGACAAGACGTATAACCGAGAAAAATACTTCAAGACCGGCTTCGGTCGAAGATTCTTAAAGAACAGGATATAATAAATTGGTGTAAATCCCTCCCGCAACGTCTCACATGCTGGTAGCAGTCTCGCCTGCCATGCCAGCAAGCTCGTCTTGCGTGGCGGGCACGGTCCCCGGTAGCTCAATGGTAGAGCGCCCGCCTGTTAAGCGGAAGGTTGCTGGTTCGAATCCAGCCCGGGGAGCCACAGCACTAGCACATTCAACGCTTGAACATCTTGGACGCAATTGAACTTTTTGGATGATTTCTGCTGAACCTTTTATACCAAGTCTAGTGAAATAAGGGAGTTATTGAATACTACTAATTCACTACTAATGCTGTTAATTTTAGTGATAAAAGTCCAGGTGCTTGTAATATACTACTAATTTTGGTATTTTTAGTAGGTAATTAGTAGTATGATGTTTATTTATGGTTTCTAAAGCGCCAGGTTTGGAAAAATTAAATTTTAAAATTATAAACAAAGGTCTCCGGTCTGAGGAGATGGTAAAGCTTATCAGACAAGCTCAAGAAAAGTATATTTACTGGGATAAGTTCAAACACCTCCCAATGCCCAAAGGGTTTACGCCCGAGGAAGCTTGGTTAAATCTTAAACTTACTAGATTTACAAATCGAGAAAAAATTCCTGTAATGTCGGTTGATGGTAAACCTTTCTTCTTTAATATTACTAAAAAAATGTTTCAACGATTAAGTGTGATAGATTCCAATACAAGTGGTTTTATCAGCACAGAGTTTGGTAGACCTACAGAATCTCAAAAGTCTCAGTTGATTATTAGTGGTCTATCGGAGGAGGCAATTGCTTCGAGTCAGATCGAAGGAGCTAATACTTCCCGCAAGGTTGCTAAGGAGATGATTCTGACTAACAGAAAACCTAAAACCCACGGGGAGCAGATGATTATAAATAATTACAAGGTTATGCAGATGTTGGACGACCTTAAGGACCTTAACCTTAGTTTGGGAATGCTTTTGGACATTCAAAAGCAAATCACAATCGGGACACTTGAGAATGAGGATGAAGCAGGAAGATTAAGGACCGATGAGGACCGAATTGTTGTATCGGATTCTCTTACCGGAGAGGTTGTATTCATCCCACCCTCTGAAAAGAAGCTAAAGAAGGAGTTAAAGCGGTTAATAAACTACGCTAATAAGAAGGAGAGCGATGCAGAATTTTTGCACCCTGTGATTAAAGCTTCTATCCTCCATTTTTGGCTGGCGTATTTGCATCCTTTCGTAGATGGTAACGGGAGAACTGCAAGAGCCATCTTCTACTGGTATTTGCTTAAGCACAACTATTGGTTGTTTCAATATTTGTCGGTATCGAGAATAATCAAAAATTCGAGACAACAATACGACAGAGCATTCTTATATTCCGAACTTGACGATAATGACTTTACTTACTTTCTTTCATACAATCTGAAAGCGGTTGTGCTTGCGATCAAAGATTTTCTTAAACACTATAGAAAAAAGCTGAAGGAAGAAGCTTTTGCTGAACAAATTAAAAAACGTGTTAGCGACTTGAACGGGCGGCAGATTTTACTTCTTCGGTATTGGAACGATAACCCAAATAAGACGGTAGATATTAACAAACACCGGGTTAAACACGGTGTTGCTTATCAAACTGCTAGAACTGACCTCTTGGGTTTAGTTGAGAAGGGTTATTGCACACAATGGGAAATAAAAGGAGAAAAAAAGTCAAAGTATGAATACGTTTCGAACAGAGTTGCTGTAAGGTCATTGTTTAAAGACTTGAACCGATAGATTTATTGTTCCTGAGCTTGGGAATTAGTTTTCGCTTTTCTAGTTCCTTCTATCATTTAGGCAAGAAATCTTGAGTGATTTCAGGTCTGGTAAGCTCATCTCGGCTGTCCTAAATGCGTCAAGCAAGGGGAGCCATCCTTCGCTAAAGCTACGGAATGGCGAAGGACACCCCCAACACCCAAGACACCCTATAGGTTGATAATCATGTTAAGACGTGTTACACTTCTTTCCGTTAGCTTTAAATACTGATCAGTAGTTAATACTGATTTGAGCCGGTTTACTTGGTTTAGGTACTCGTATCTTCCCCTCTTTGAATCGTCTCCTTTTAAAAGCCATCGAAATATTAAATATGAGAAATTTTAAACGCGGTCATTCCCGTGGTTTTCGCGGGCAAAACAATAGATCGTTTGGTCGGCATCGGTCAAACAGATCAGGTGGTCGAGGTGGATACCGGAACAAGGGTGCTTCTTTGGACCCGCTTATGTTCGTCAAGAAGGCTGTTGATGTTGCCGAAATACCGTATGTATCAGCGAACAGGTTTTCGGACTTCCCTTTGGATGAAACTGTGAAAAAGAATGTACTGGCCCGCGGCTTTGACAAGCCTACCCCGATTCAAGATCAGGCGATACTCCCCATACTGGAAGGAAGGGATCTGGTTGGCGTTGCCAACACGGGAACTGGAAAAACTGCGGCTTTTTTACTGCCTTTGATTACGAAGGTATCAAAGGATCGAAGCCAGAAGGTTTTGATCGTAACGCCTACCCGTGAACTGGCGGCGCAGATCCAAGACGAACTTAAGCTATTTAGTTTGGGTATGGGTATTTACTCAACACTATGCATCGGCGGTACCTCGCTGAACAAACAGGCGCGAGGGTTGTCGAAACGACCTAATTTTGTGATCGGAACCCCAGGAAGAATCAAGGATTTGGAGAGGCGGCGAATTTCGAACCTAACCCACTACAGAAATGTGGTACTGGATGAGGTTGACCGCATGTTGGATATGGGGTTTATCCACGATATCCGGCACATTATTTCGTTTTTACCAAAGAGTCGTCAATCCTTGTTCTTCGCGGCAACGATGCCAAAGGAAACCAAGGTGGTAATGCAGAGCTTTTTAACCGATCCAGTAACAGTGTCGGTGAAAATCGGGACGACTTGTCGAAATGTTGATCAGGACATAGTTCGAACTCGGGGCAAAAACAAACTTGAGGTCCTCCACCAGCTGTTGATCAAAAAGGAATTTAGGAAGGTTTTGGTTTTTGGCCGGACCAAGTGGGGAGTGAGCAAACTTGAGGCAAGTCTAACCAAGAGAGGTTTTAAGGCCGCGTCGATTCATGGCAACAAGAGCCAGGGGCAGAGGCTGCGGGCTTTGAAGATGTTAGAGAATAGCGAGGTTCAGATTTTACTAGCCACAGATGTGGCCTCTAGAGGGCTTGACATAGAAAATGTGACCCATGTCATCAACTATGATGTGCCAGGAACATATAATGATTATGTGCATCGGATAGGCCGAACAGGAAGAGCGGGGAAAAAGGGTGTGGCGCTGACTTTTATTGACTGAGTATATCCGTATTAAGCTCAATTTTCTTGTTGCAAAATAAGTCCATCTGGTAAGTTTATTTCAGGTTTTCCAAGTGCGTTAAGCAAGGGGAGCCGCTACTCTTAACTTCACTTCTCTTCTGATATAATTTTTTCATGGTTAAAGTTCACCTTGATACAGATTTGGGCGGTGACCCCGACGATTTGTGCGCCTTAGCTCTGCTTCTAAGGTGGCCCGATGTTGAGATAACGGGTGTTACAACAGTGTCTGATGAGAATGGCAGACGAGCGGGGTACACAAAGTATGCTTTGCAAATAGCGGGGAAAGATAATATCTCAGTCAAGTCTGGTGCTGATGTTTCCGACGGTTACTATCGTCACAAACCAAAATACCCGGTAGAAGAGAAGTTTTGGCCAGAAGCTATACAACCTTTCCCAAGCCCGCTGGATGAGGCTTTAAAACTTCTAAAACAGAGCATCGAGCAAGATGCGATTGTTATAACAATCGGCCCATATACGAACTTGGCCCTTTTAGACCAAAAGTACCCAGGTATACTGCAAAGGGCAAATATCTATCTCATGGGTGGATATATTTATCCAGTAAGAGAAGGATTTCCCAGGTGGCGTAATGTCGTGGACTACAATACACAGGTTGATGTAAACTCAGCAAAACACGTGCTTGAGAATTCATCTCCGACTCTTATTCCAGTGTCGGTGACGGTTGAAACTGCTTTGCGAAGGGCATATTTACCTGGACTCAGAAAATCTGGAAAGCTGGGAGATTTAATGGCATTTCAAGCGGAGGCGGAAAACAACTCTGCACACAATGATGAAAAGTTTGGGAAGACTTGCAAGGGCTTACCGGAAGATATTCTTAACTTTCAACACGATTCTTTAGCATGTGCGGCGGCACTTGGTTGGGATGGTGTGAAATTTGAAGAAATACCCCTCAAGTTTGAGTTAAAAGACGGTTGGCTAAACGAAGTTGTTGCTGCGCAAGGTAAAAAAACAAAGGTTGTGACAAAGGTAGATGGGGACAGGTTTAATGAGTTTTGGTTTGAAACAGTAACTGCTCGATTGGATTGAGGTCTGGCAAGTTTATTTAAGCCTTCCTAAATGCGTCAAGCAAGGGGAGTTGCGAAAGATTTGCTCATTTTCCCATAACCAATTAATTCATCCGCGGATTTTCTTCCAAAGAAAAAGCCACCTTAGCGTGATGCCAAGATGGCTTTAGATTAGCAGGACCGTACTCATGTGGCGAAACCCCCTGGTCCCCCCTCGCGAGTTAGCCAACCCTGCTTGTTCATTGTGAATATCGCATACCAGCGCAATCCCCACAAGGAAAGCAAGTAAAAGGGGAAAATGGTGAGGTAAACCCACCACGCTTTTCTTGTCTCCCTCATGCCGGGGTACGCTCGCACGATTCTAGTCAGCACCGATCCCAACCATAGGATGGCGACAATACCCAGAACCCCCAGACCGTAGGCTTCATGTAAGAGCCACCTGCCATCTTGAAAGTTCTTCGCGTGTAGTGCAACAATCCCCAACAGCATAAGGGTATTGGTCCAGACGGTGAGCATTTGCCAAGCAGCCAGAGGGCGCTTCCAAATCCAAAATCTGTCTGGGGGTGAAAGTAGGATCGTATGGAACTGATCAGGAGACGAACGTTCTGAAAAGCTCCTTTCAGTCGCACAGGATAGTGCTCTGACAGTTCGCCGACTGCCATTACGAAACCAGCGTAGGCGCTGCTTGAAGAGGGTTTTCCAGGTAGGTGGGCTGATCGTCACAGTTTTAGCTGTGCTTTGATAGACGCAGCTCCAGCCGGCTTGAAGCAGAAGGCTGGTAAAGCGCCCGTCATCCCCACTAACGCATAGTCTGCCCAGAAACCTTTCTGTAGTTAAGCCTTCCATGAGAGGCATGGCTGCCTTTCTCCTGTAGGCTACGCAACGCCCACCTAAGACAGTTACCTGACCTCGGGTGGAGAGTGCCGGTACCGTAATTCGATACTTGATCAGCTCTACCAAGTGGTTAAAGTAAGTGACTAAAGAAGTATAGGGTTGGAAGATTTGCTGGTCACCAACAACTCCTCCTACCTTTTGATCGGCGAAAGGTTTGATCAATTCGGGGATAGTATCCGGAGCGGCAAAGGTGTCGCTTTCGATAACTACCACGTACTCGAACCTCGCTTCTTCAATAGCCATTTTTATTGCCAGCCGCTTTCCTGGGGGAGAAACAAGCACGCGTACATGGCCTCCCCATCGGCTTTGGCACCACTGAGTTACTTCAGGTTCCCTCGAGTCCGTGACAATAAGGACCTCCCCAACGATATGCCGGGGGTTTCCAAGTACTGAGTTGACGGCCTTTTCAAGGGTACCTTTGTCTTCTTTGTAGGTAGGGATAGCAACGGAGACCAGATCCGTGAAGTCATTTCTAACCGGTTTGTAAAACCGGCTATAGACGAACTTCACTCCCCAGACGTACCAGAAGTAAAACAAAATTAAGCTGTATACAGCGATATACTGGTACGGTTGCAGAAGTCGAAGGACTTCTAGGACGGCAACGATCATCGCTCGATTCCCCACTCTTTTTCCGAAATGGTTGGCGATGGTGCCCATTTATGCCCCTCGATCTGTGCCGGCGGTACTATGCCGTCGGAGGCTAGTCCCTCCAAGGTCTGGTTGACCTTTATCATTGCAGACAACATGGGCATCTCTACCCCATGCTCCTGAGCGAATCGCAAAAGACCTACGGTGTCTTTAGGCAAGCAGCTGCCTCCGTAAGCTTGGCCTCCGACACAGCCGTAATGAGAATTCCAGGCGCTTTCTGATGTATGAGTAGCAATCTCGAGCGCCGGGTTAGCATCTAGCCCGATTTCGCGGGCTAAAAGCCATATCTCGTTGCTGAAGCTAATCACGAGTGCATTTCTCAAGTTGTTGATGTACTTGATTAGCTCGGCTTCTACGATAGTTGTTCGGAAGCGTTCTCCACCGAATGGTCGATATGCTTCCTCCAGGACATGGCCTGACCGTTTGTCTAGTTCTCCGATAACGGTGGCCCATGGATGTCTGAAGTCTTCAGTGCTGCTTCTCGCTCGCAGAAATTCCGGATTGAAGCAAACACCAAAATCCACCCCCGCAATTTTGCCAGAATACTTCTCCATCAGAGGGATTAGTATTTTGTCAGTTGCGGTCGGTGGTACGGTGGATCGAACGACCACAAGGGGCCATTTTTTCTGCAAAGACAGTATCTTCCCCACGGATCCCATTCCGCTGCTTATGTAACGAAGATCAACTTCGCCGTTATCTTCGCCCGGGGGGGTACTGATGCATACCATGACCGCATCTATATCAGCGGGTACTTCTGTTTTCAGCAAGTCGCTCATAAGAAAAGAATTGTACCCTTGAGCACCAAGCGTTCTTACTACCTGAACGTTGATGTCTACGAAGATCACTTCGTGGTTCTTTTCAAGCATTCCGATTCCAGTAGCTTGGCCCACGATTCCGCTCCCTACGATTAACATCTTCATTATGTCTCCTCTCTTTCTCTATTTGGTTTTAGGCGTCTCTGGAGAAAAGTTTAACACCCCCCATCGGATGAGTCAAGCACTATGGGATGTATAGATCAAGGAGTGGATTTGCCGTTGAGGAAGCGTCTTTGCCATAATAAGACCGTGTCCAGGCGATTATTCCTTCTTCTCCTTATACTTCTTGCGGTTGTCCTTGGTGCGGCTCTCGTTCTAAGGCTGCAGATCTCCACTTTCTTTAGCGGTTCCTCCAGCGATACCTCCAGCGTCAAGGAAGAGAGCGGGGAGGAAGCCCCCAAGGAGTTCTCATGCACGGGGGAGGTTTACACCAACCTTCGCCAAGGGTATCAGGTCTGTTATCCCTCCGGTTGGAATACGCGGGAATTTGGGTATTCTCAGATGAGCGTCGGCTTTGACCCCTTTCCTATTCCCGAGGTGGGCGAGTACGGAGGGATGTTTACGATCTCCGTTTCGCGCAAAAGCAGTGCCGCCCTTTTATCCGATTACTTAAAGGGATTGGAAGAGCCGGCTACCTCTACGGTGGAGGTGGGCGGGATTACGGGGATAAAGGTAAGCGGGACTTTTCCCTCCGATCAGATCTTCTTCGCGGACTACTTTCAGATCGTTACCGTCGTGGAAACTTTTGATCGCACCTATACGCTTCAGCTTCTCTCTGCTCCGGATGACTACGAAACAAATGTCCTCCGCTATGAAGAGTTTGTGGGGAGCTTCCGCTTTTTGGAAGATGCTTCTCCTGCTCCTTGGGGAAAGAGTATTTATTTGACGACCCCTTGGCCCAACGACGAGGTGGGAGGCACTTTCCGCGTGGCCGGTTCGGCCCAGGGTGCCTTTGAAAGCACTGTCGTCGTACGGCTTAAAAACGCTAAAGATGCTGTTATTTTTGAGCAGTCCGTCGTTTATAACGCCCCTGATGTGGGGGAGCGGGGTTACTTCGATGTTGAAGTGAATTACTCAACCTCTACCGCTTCGGGCGTTTTAGAGGTGTTCTACACCTCACCCAAAGATGGTGCGGTGGTCGATCTGGTTTCGGTTCCTCTAAGATTTAAATGATAGGTAAAAAGATTTTGCCGGGGAAGAATCCGTCGGAAAAGAAGAGTTCCAAACGAACCTGTCTAACCCTCTTCTTCGGGTTTCTTTTGGGTTTGCTCATCATTATCCTCCTCCTCGCCGCCGGGGTGGTGGCGGCTCTCTCGGCCACGGGGATTGTGGAAGTTCCGATCCTCTCCAATCTGTTTAAGCCTCCGGAGGTGACGGAGGATTTCTCTTTCGAAGAGGTCAATTCCCAATCGCTGGAGAAAAAGATCTCTAAGTTGGAGGGAGCCAAAGGGAAGGTCGACGTTACTTTTACTGACGATGAGGTCAACACAATGCTCTCCTCCTTCTCTTCCTCCTCCTCTTCTGAGGGACCTCCCTTGCAAGATGTCCGGATTAAGTTTGAGAAAGGGAAGATTAAGTTGACCGGAAAAATCCCCCCCGCCGGATCCCCGGTTTATTTCGTGGGTTCTCTCAGCATTAAGAATGGTGCTTTAGACATTGGGGTGGAAACGCTGAAGATGGGAGCGCTCCCGATCCCTGGGGCGGTGGCGGAGAAGCTCCTCGAGACGGCTCTGAGCGAACTTGGGTTTTCTTCGGACCAGATCCCGATTGAGGAGCTCAATCTTCTGGATGGGAAGATTGAGATTAAAGGTTTTGACCCGTCCAGTTTTGGATCATTGGGTGGCGAGAGCGGTGGCGAGAAGGAGAGATGAGGAAGAGTTCTCATGGTAAAGGTATTTAAAGTAATCGCCGCCGTCTTGATTCTCGCCGCGCTGGCCGTCCTGTTGGGCGCCCTGGTTGGGAATCGCGGGCCGTCTTCCTCCCAGCAGTCTCCAACCCAAAAGGATTGGACGAAGAAGTACGGAGTCTTCTCCATTAAGCCGGACGGCTCCGATTTAAAACTCATCTACCAGAGCGACAGCCAGCTCAACCACCTTCACGTCTCTCCGGATAGCACGAAGATTCTTTTCAGCGAATTTACTAATGACCTCAACGGCGACGGGACGGCCAACGAGGCGGACCTGTTTTCCGCCGAAGTGGGAGTGATGAATATAGATGGAACGGGACGCAAACTCCTCACTGGTCCGGACGGAAATATTGATGCCGTGCCCGTCTGGTCGCCGGATGGTACCAAAATTCTCTTTGCCTCCAGCCGCGGCACTCCCGCCGGAAAGTTGAACCTCGACCTTTATATTATGAATTCGGCCGGCAAGAGCGTTCGGAAGCTTACGGCCACCCCCGAAGTGATCGAGGCCGACCCCCATTGGATCGGCAAGAAGATTGCCTTTGCCCGGCTTGTTTTGGGCGAAAATCAGCAGGCGATTTGGATGATGGATAGCGACGGCCGCGACGCCAAGCAAGTTACTTTCCCGAGTTTTCCCAACCGGAGCAAAGCCCCCTTCGGCTTTGGCGACTTTGATCCGAAGATCTCGCCGGACGGGAAGAAGATAGCTTCCTACCGCCATCTGGATGATAATCTTAAGGTGGCCGGCCTGCTGATCGGGAACTATGATCTCTTTATCATTAATACGGATGGTACGGAAAGGAAGGTGCTCACTAACACTCCCAGCATTGCCGAGATTATGCCCACCTGGTCGCCGGACGGGAAGAAGCTGGCCTTTTGGGTATTGTGGAAGAAGGGAATGGGGCTGCGGATTATCAATGCAGATGGGACCGGCGAGCGGGAGGTTCAAATTGATTTGGGCCAGGACGTGGGAGCCGAAATGCCCAGCTGGTTTCCGGATGGTCAGCGTTTAATCTTTTCCGCTCAAAAGTTTTAACCTCCTCAGCCCTGCTTTGCAGGGTTTCGTGTCCGCTCTTGTCTCCTCCTCGCTTACGCTCGAAAGAGCAAATAGGCGCCTTCAGGTGCCTATTTGACATTCAGGGTGGGCTTCCTGTACATTGTGGATGGCTGCCCTCCAGAGGGCGTTTTTCGTTGGACGGCCCGATGAGATCGGACCTAGCAACTTCACTGGCGTTCATTTGGACGGCCCGATGAGATCGTACCTAGCAACTTCACTGGCGTTCATTGGACGGCCCGATGAGATCGTACCTAGCAACTTCACTGGCGTTCAGTTGTAGTACCGAGAGGAGGTGAAAAACACAAGAAAGCTAACAGCTTACGGCTAACGGCTAACAGCTCGGGACATAATCTTGCTGTTCGCTGAATGCTGTTCGCTGAATGCTGTTCACACATGGCTTACACTCAAGTTTCAAAAAAGAGCGGTCGTACTTATTATTTGCACTCAAAGGACGTTACTCTCAAAAACACTGGTAAAGTGCAAACTATTTACTACTTTGCTCCTGACATTCGCGCAGAAGCAATTGATGCAGTCCCCGACGGCTACAAGGTCGACGAGAATCCTCGCACCGGCCTTCCGTATCTTAGGAAGGGATGATCCTTTCCCTAAGTTTTTGGGAATGAGGCGGGCTGCCCTGCCGAATAGTGAAGTTGTTTGCTGAGAGCTTCAATGTCCGGCAGGGTAGCCCCCTTAGTTGATTTCTTCCCTTTTGGTGGTTAAACTAATCCAAACCTGACTTTTACAAAGGAAAGGAGAGTATTCGTGATCAAGAAGGCCGTTTTCCTTGCGGGCGGAGTAGGAAGCCGTTTCCAGCCCCTGTCTCGCTTTATTCCCAAGGAGCTGGTTCTCCTTTGTAGAACCCCGTTGATTGGGTATTTGCTTGAAGAGATCTACCGAGCCGGGGTTTTGGAAGTCGTACTGATATCTTCCCCCGGCAAAGAAGCACTTGATCGGTACTTTACCTATAGGGCCGGAGAGCTTCGTCTCACGCCTGCCATCGTCTACCAGGATAAACCGTTGGGAACGGCGGACGCTATCTGGAGGGTGCGGGAGATTGTAGGGGAGGAGCAGTTCTTTCTCTATTATTCCGCCGATCTTTTCCTGCCTAAAGTTGCAAAAAGGGAAATAATTGGCCTTTGGCGCTCCCAACAGCTTTTAGCTGCTTACTTGGAGACGGCCAGCCCCGTCTTGTCGCTTAGGTCGGTTCCCATTTCAGACGTCTCTCGTTTTGGGATCGTTGCGATTGACCGATTTGTCAGGGAGGGGGAGCTAGCCCTGCTTTCCGGGATTGTGGAGAAGCCGGATTCTGCTAAAGCCCCGTCGCTTCTTGCAAGCATAGGCGGCATGATCTTGGACAAGGACGTCTTTTGGGCGATAAACGAGGTTCTCAAATCCCGATCCAAGGGAAGCGAAGCCTACCTGTCCAATGCTTTAAACCTCCTCTTGCAGGAAGGTAAGAGCATATATGGGCAAATCCTTCTTGACGGAGAGTGGGTTGATGTTGGAACCCTTACCTCCTACCCTACGGCGTTTGAGCGCGTGGTTGCTTGGGAACTTGAGCGCATGTTCGTATAAAATGGGGCGTGAGAAAAATCTTGCGCCTCTTTTTCGTTTTAGGACTGGTTTCCCTGCTTTTTAACTTTTCCTCTGGGGAGAATAAGCCGATTTCCAAAGTCTCCCTCGGGTTCAGCTTCAGCCCCGCTTATGCTCAATATCTGGGGTTGGATCCTCGGGGATCATTCTTGGAGATTTTGAGCCGCTTTAACTTTGAGAGCGTTCGGATTCCTGTTTATTGGGACCGCGTTTACAGGAATGGGAGCTACGATTTTTCCGAAGTTGATTTTTTGGTTAAGGAGGCCAAGAAGCAGGGTTTGGAGGTGGTCCTCTCCTTTGGCTACCGCAACTTCCGATGGCCGGAGTGCTACGCGCCGGATGAGGTTGCAGAGGAAAAAAGTTCCCGCTTCAGGGAGGAGCTCGAACTCTTTAACCGGGCGGTGCTGGACCATTTTGCCCCCACGAACTGGGTAGATGCTTGGCAGGTGGAAAATGAGCCTTTTCTCATCCCTAACTCCCGCTGCCGCTTTTTAAATCCCCTGGCCCTACAAGAGACTATTGAGCAGATAAAATACTCAGATAATACGAACCGCCCGATTTTGCTTACCTTTGGCGGAGCCGGGGCGGCCGGACTGCCTTTGATCTGGCCGGCGATTAAGGATGCCGATATTATTGGAGTGAGCTTTTACCCCCGCATCCTTGATCCTCTATTTAGGCGCTACTATGTGGAGACCTACCGCTTGGGTCCCGTTCCCCCGAGGAAGATCAGTCGGGAGCGCCGGTTTGTAGAAGGGCAAGGGAAGGCGTTTTGGGTGGTTGAGTTTCAAGCTGAACCCTGGGCGGATGATCCTCGAACCATGTCGCCTGAAATCTTGCAAAGCAACTGGGAATTGCTCCTTTCATACGGCGGGGCGGAACGGGTTTATCTTTGGGGAGTGGAGTGGTGGCTTAAGGAGAAGCATGAAGGGAGGCCGGATGTTTTCAGGGCCGCCCAGAAGCTTTTCAACTTGCCTTTTCCCCAGGCTGGTTTAGAATAGGGCTTAATAGACAACTTTAGTTTGGAAAGGAGAAGAAGTTGGAGATCCTGTTTCCCCAAGCGTTTTTTAACGTGGCTCTTTTCGAATATCCCGAATTGTTCCCAGAGGATCCCGTTTGGGAGGCCATTCGGCGCCTGCCGGAGTTTGTTGAGCGCCTGTTTTCCAGCGCCGCAGTTCAAAGGGTTCCCTTTTGGCAATATGCCCTTTACGAAAGCCAGCGGATCCACATTGAGGGACGGGTTGCCGTTGGTGAGGGAACGGTTATTTATCCCGGGGCCTACCTTGGGGACGGGGTGGTAATCGGCCGCCACTGCATCATTGGTCAGAATGTCACCATCCGCGGACCGGTGATTATTTCCGACTCTTGTGTGGTGGGACCTTGCGGCGAGGTATCCCACTCCGTCTTTTTCCCTGAGGCGCGAGCCGCCCATAAGAACTTCGTAGGCCACTCGATCATCGGGTGCCGCGTCAACCTTGGAGCCGGGGCCGAAACCGCCAATTGGAAGCTGGATGGATCCGAGATTGGTCTTTGGGTCGATCAAGAAAGGGTCCAGACAGGGTTGACTAAATTGGGGGCCGTCGTCGGCGACGGGGGGAGCGTAGGCGGAAACTCCGTCTTTAACCCAGGAGCTTTATTGGGCAAGGATTGCCGGATTGGCCCGCTGGTTTCCGTTCCCAACCGCTCTTTTCCGGACGGGACTGTGCTGAAAGGATAGAACTATACCCGCTTTGGGTTTTGCCAGAGCGGGTTTTTCATTTGGAGAGCCCGCCCGCCTGCGGGTTGGGGTAGAATGGTTTAACAAAAGGGCGCGACTAAGGAAGGAGACTAAGGAAGGAGGAAGATGGTGCGTACATGGCTGCACCGAGGCGTATTGACCTTTTGGGTGGTTTTTTACTTCCTGGCTTTTCGGACCA
Organism: Patescibacteria group bacterium; assembly: GCA_036986255.1. Classification (GTDB taxonomy): domain Bacteria; phylum Patescibacteriota; class WWE3; order 9FT-COMBO-53-11; family 9FT-COMBO-53-11; genus BTRF01. Next base: position 35,777 of record BTRF01000002.1, read on the forward strand.
TGGCACCGATTTTGCTCATCCCCATTTTGGGTATTTGGCGGAATGCTCTGATAACGTTTATCGCTATGGGAGTTTGGTCAACGGTCTTTTACCTGCTGCTCCTTAGGGAAACAGGGATTGAGCGGATAAGGGAGCGTTTGGTTAGTTTGAAGGGGAAAAGCAAAAAGAGCATCCGCGCGAGGATTCTGCGGCGGATTCCGGGAATTGACGAACCGACTCTGTTCTCACCCTTTTGGATAGTGGTGGCTTTCGTGCTGCTTGACACTGTCGGGGGGGTTTTGGTGATCCGTCTCGCTTATGTGGATAAGAAGATTAGCAAAGCCCTGCTTCTCATTTGGATAGGAAGCACCGTGGATGTGCTTTTTTGGCTGGTCCTTATCTACGGTTATCCTCTAATGGCCGTTCGCAGGATTGTTTTGAATATTTTCGGAGGAGGTTAGAGTCTTAAAGGGGTGGATCCACACGGCCATCCCTTCTTTTTGTTACTCTAAAGCTGAAAGGAGGTGAAAATATGGCTGCGCCTAATCTACATCACAACCTTATTCAGCAGATCTCGGAGCTGATGGATTCCGTTTGGCGTTACGAGAAGTACTACAAAGAAGATGCCAGCTCCTGTTCGGACTGTCAGGCCCTTTGGGAGGAGCTTCAAAAGCGTCATAGTGAGGATATTGAGCACCTGAAATCCCATCTAGCCGTCCACCTTAAGGCGAAGGACTGGTAGTTTGGAACAATAACGTTGGAAAAGCGCGCCCCGCGCTTTAAGGAAGGCGGTAAAGTTGCTTTCGAATCAGTAACGTCAGTAAAGCCAGTAATATCGGCGGTTCTTGTCGCGTCTTGGTTTTACTTAGTGTTACTGTAATTATTAATGGCGGTTCCTTTTTCCGATTTCAAAAAGTTGGATCTTAGAGTTGGCCGGGTGCTGGCTGTTGAGGATGTTGAGGAGTTGGACAAAATTTACAAGCTCACAGTTGACGTGGGCGAGGAAAAACCGAGAACTATCCTTGCCGGGGTCAAAGAGTTTCTGAAACCCCAAGATCTTGAGAGTAAGAACATTGTGGTCGTAGCTAATCTGGAACCTAAAGAGGTTCGCGGGATTTTGTCCGAGGGCATGCTCTTGGCTGCAGAAGTTGACGGCAAACCCACTCTTATTAGCCCGGAGAGCGAAGTAGACCCCGGAACGCCCATCCACTAATGGCGCTTCAAGAGGGCGCCATTAGCTAGCGACTCCAGTCGCGTCCTAACTTCGGTGATAAAATAAGAAGAGGGTTTTGGACGGGTAGCTTAGCGGTTAAAGCATCAAGCTTATACCTTGAGGATCGGAGGTTCGAATCCTCCCCCGTCCACCACTGTATTCCTTATTCTTCGCACACCTGATAGGTGACATGGTCAAACAGCTCCCCGTTTTCCCGAACTACCGAAAGATCGGCCCTGCACCCCTCAATAAGCACTCTCACGAAATGGTATTCTTGGAGGCGCGTTTTGGAGTAAGGAAGGGGCTCGCCGAAGGGGTAAACCCTGCTCCCACCCCCGCCTCCAGTGACAATGTAAACCGCATCTTCTACTCCCCCGCGCTCGTAGTTGGACGGCTCGGCTTCGCCAAACCTAGCAATTACTCGCGGCACCTCAAGCCGCTCGTAATTGTGTTCGTGGCCTGAAAACACAAGGTCTACTTGGTACTTGTCAAAAAGAGGAACAAACTTCTCTTGTATTATCTTGTTTTCACCGTGGACGGTTCCCGAGGAAAAAGGCGGGTGGTGGAAGAACGCTACTTTAATGGGTGCCTCGCTTTTGGAAAGGTCTTTCTCCAGCCAATTAAGCTGCTCCTCGTCCACGATGTTTGAA
>BTRF01000003.1:0-24393 GCA_036986255.1 Patescibacteria group bacterium
CCAACCTCTTCGACTGCTCCGTCTGAATCTTGGCATATTTAAAGACCCGCTCCTTGCACTTTTCCACAAACTTATCAATCCCGTAGCGCTCAATATCCCGCTTGGATTTAAAACCCAGCTCTTTTTCCACCTCTACCTCCACCCAAAGGCCCTGGGCGTCGAAGCCGTTTTGAAATCTCTGCTTGAAGCCGCCCATATTCTTGTAGCGCTGAAAAAGGTCTTTATAGGTTCTGCCCCAAGCATGGTGGACCCCCATCGGGTTATTGGCCGTAATCGGGCCGTCCAAGAATCTGAACTTCTTCTTTGAACCCCTATTCTTTTTCAGATATTTTGATACAACCCCGGAGGAGTACCACCGCCTTAAAATTTCCTTTTCCTGCTTCGGAAAATCTATAGCTGCAGATACTTTTCTGAACTTCATCTCAAGGTGAAGTGTATCAGAGCCGGAACGCACGGGCAAAGTACAGGTAGTTTCATACTCCCCACTCAATCCGTCAAAACTCAATTCCCCTCTCTCCCCGCTTCCCCTTCCGGAAAGGGTGCCTTATTTCTGTAATCTCCGAAACCAAATCGGCCATCTCGATAAATTCCTTCGGAGCGCCCCGACCCGTAAGGATTACGCTTAATCCTCGAGGCCGTTCCCTTAAAAACTTCAAAACTTCCTTCGCATCCAAAAGGCCCAGAGAAACGGCGTTATTAATCTCATCAAGGACCAAAAGATCGTACCCCCCGCTCCCCGCCCTCTCCTTTGCAAAGTCAAGGGCTCTCTCCGCCGCTTGAATATGAGCCTCCTTCTCCTTCCGATCCGTTAAAATCCCCACGTAACCCGCTCCCATCGGATAAACCTCAATTCCGAGCCGGCGGAGGGGCTCCACTTCCCCGGATACAACCTCTTTAATGAACTGAATTAACAAAACCTTCCACCCCCGGCCGAACGCGCGAACCGCCTGCCCCACTGCGGCCGTAGTTTTACCCTTCCCGTCGCCGGTGAAAACAAAGACAAGACCCTTTTTTACCATAACCCAAAGTTTACACCAAACTTCCCCCCACCTCTGCTATAGGATTGACAGTTGAACAAATCCCTGCTAACGTTTAGAACAGAATCAAACTACAGAAGGGAGAAGACAATGCTAAAGAGATATTTTGGCAGGGTTAGGGCACTGCTTCACCAGCTATCCCCAACCGTCCGAGCCAAGCTGAATCAAATCAGCGAAGGTCTCTTACAGGACAGCGGGCACAAGCAGGTGGATCGCATCTTGGTGGTTGTAACGGGGCTTAGCCTTTCCGGCAAAACCACTTTCGTAGAGAACCACCCCAAATTAAAAAATTTCTTCAGGGTGGAGACGCGTAACATCCACGATCGGCTCAACAGCAGCTTTCACTTCCTGCAAGACGACAACACTGTCAATGGGAAGGCTTACTGGGAACGGCAGTTTTTGACCCAAGTAGTTCGGGAGAAGACCCTCGAGAAGGCAATGGAGCGGGGGTTTCCCGTCGTCAGCGACTCTTGCAACTCAAAGCAGGAGAAAAGATCGCGCTGGTACAGCATGGCCAAGCGCTTCGGGTATCGAACCATGACCCTCTGGATAAAGTGCAATAAGCTAACTCTTCTTCAGAGAGCATGGGAAGCGGATGAGGAAAGCAGGGCGCGGGGAGAGAAAGGAACCTGGGAAAAACTGATCTTGCGGCAAATAAGAACTTACGAGCCGCCGCTCGAAGATGATGCAAACCAAGTGGTTGCTTTCTGGTACGATCGTATGAAACCAGAATCAGCACATCAAATTTTCATCTGAGATGGGAGACTACAAGGACTAAACAGCAATGTTTAGTCCCTTTTCTTTTTTCTAGCCACTACTGCCTACCAACTAATTACTAACTCCCAACTCTTGCGACTCTAGCATTCGCTATAGCCGCACGAGGACGGGTTCGCTTCGCTAGAACCCTAGCTCTTGCGACTCTAGCATTCGCTATAGCCGCAAGAGTAGCACTTGCGGCAGCCTTCCTCATTGATCAAAGTGGCCTGACCGCATGTGGGACAGAGGTCACCCACCTTTTCCAATTTACCCACGGGAAGCTGGGGCTGAACTTCTTTAAGTGTTTTCTCCTTGCTTTTCTGACCAAGGTATTCGCCGAGGACCCGCGCAACCCCATCCGCCAACGACCGTACTCTCTCAGCCCCAAACCCCACTACTCGAGACCCTCCAATACCCTCCAGCTGGTCGATAATCGCTGCTACCCGCTCTTTAGGCCTCATGGTCGGGTCAACCCTAAGAACCAGAGAAGAGAGACGGCCAATCGCTTCGGCATCGGCAGCGATGTCCGAACCCGCCTTGCCCACATTGACAAAAACTTCCAACGGATTGCCGTCACCGTTTTCGTTCACGGTAACAAAAGCGCTCCCCACCGGGGTTCCAATCCGGAAAGTTGAACCAACCGTACAGATAGGGCGGGGCCTCACCGCCAGCTCGCCGTCCTTTCTTTTCTCCCGAGTTTCTTCAGTTTCCAAGACCACCTCCTTGCGCGACCCCGTGACGTAAACGGTTAACCCTTTACAGCCCAGCCGCCAAGCTTCCATGTAGGCCTCCTTAACATCCTTGACGGTGGCATCCGCAGGAAAATTGCAGGTTTTAGAGATGGAATTATCCACGAAGCGCTGCAGCGCGGCCTGCATCTCAATATGCTGGCGGGGAGTAATATCCTGCGAAACTACAAACACCCGGCGGATATCCTTTGGAACCCCCTTGATCTTCTGAACGGAACCGGTTCGCCGTACATCCGCATAGATGTTCTCCCGCCGATTCTCATCCAAACCGGCCTTCTCAAGCGTTTGGTTGAACAGGGGGCTGGTATAGATGAGCTCCCGTTTTCCCCCCTCTTCACCGGCGGCCTGAAACAGGCGGCGAGTATAAGAAAGGGCAAAAACAGGCTCGCATCCGTAGCCCTCAATCCCCGCCACGGTGGAAATTGTTCCCGTGGGAGCGATCGTCTGCTGAGCCCCGTTTCTAATCCCATACTTCTTGATCCCTGCAACCACTTTTCTCCAATCAAGTTTGGGCCGGCCGAAATCGCGCCGGTAAGAATGAAGAGGGATAGGGGGCTCCCAAACGAGCTTCTTAGGGTCATAGATTGAACCCTTAATCTTAGGGAACGGGCCCCGCTTACGGGCGCGCTCGATCGAAGCGAGCATTGTGTGATAACGGACAAATTCCATAATCTGAGAAGCAAGCTCTACCCCATCCTCGCCGCCGTAGGAAACGCCCAACATATACATAACATCCGCCAGCCCCATAATGCCCAGACCGATCCGCCGAACCGCCAGGGCAGATTCTTTTAACTCCGGAACTTCCGGCACGTACTTGTTAGCATCCACCACGTCATCTAGGAAAAAGGCGGAGACCCGCACCGTTTGCGCCAACTTCTCCCAATTAATTCCGTCCTTAGGATCCGCATGCCGAGCCAGGTTGACTGACCCAAGACAGCAGCTTTCGTACGGACCCAACCATTGCTCTCCGCAAGGATTGGTGGCCTTAAGTTCATAAAAATGGGGGACCGGGTTTTCCCGATTGGCCGCGTCGATAAAGAGAACCCCCGGCTCTCCGTTGCGATGCGCCGCCGCAACAATCACCTCGAAAAGCTTCCGCGCATCCACCTTCTCCCAAGCCTTGCCGTCGCGCGGATTAATAAGCTCAAACCTCTTTCCCCCCTTAACGGCTTTCATAAATTCATCCGTCGCCGCAACAGAGATATTGAAATTGGAAACCTCTCCTTCCTTCTCTTTGGAATGAATAAAGGGGCGGATATCGGGGTGATCAACTCTAAGAACGGCCATATTGGCCCCTCGCCGCACCCCGCCCTGGGCAATTACCCCAAAAGCAGCATCGTAAGCCCGCAGGAAGCCCACCGGCCCGCTTGACCGGCCCCCTGATCGACTTACAAAATCACCCCCTGGGCGGAGGTCGGAAAAAGCAAACCCGTTCCCGCCGCCGGTCTGCTGGATCAGCGCCGCCACACGCAGAGTGGAAAAGATACCACGAGGATCACGGCCCAAATCATCCTTAATGGGAAGGACAAAGCAGGCAGCCAACTGACCTAAGGGTGTCCCCGCCCCGGTCCAAGTGGGCGAGTTAGGAACAAAAAGAAAACTGGTCAGCAGATCGTGAAAGACCTTGGCGGTTTTTTTGTAATCACGGCCGTACTCCTTCTCGGCCGCGGCCACCCCTTCCGCCACCCTCTTAAAAGTCTGTCTTGGGGTCTCGGCAGGATCCCCGTCCTTCCCCTTGCGCACGTAGCGGCGAACAAAAACCTCAGCGGCATTTTCGGGCATCTTAAACACGGATTTAGCTTGTTCGATTGCTGGTTTTAAATTTCCGAACTTACGAGCAGGCATCGTTGATAAAAAGGGGGCAGCGGGTAACCAAGCAAAGCACAAATGGAAAACCTTTTGCAAGTGCTCTAATTATCGTCGTAACACAAACGAAAAGAACGTTGCAAGAGAACCCCTACCCCGAAAGATCAGGATTAAAATCATAAAATAAAAAATCAAAAAGAGGGCGTAGCCGAGCTCTCCTAAGTTAGCGCTTTCCCCGCCTTAAGAAAGCCGGGGCCTCAAATTCTTCTTCCTTTTCAGAACCGCCCTTCCCTTCGTCTTTGGCGGAAGGAGAAACCTCCGCCGATCCTAAGGAAAAGCCGGTTGCAATCACCGTAATTTTAATAGCATCCTTCAACTCCTCGCTAATGGAAGCGCCAAAGATGATATCCGCATTCGGATCGGCGGCTTCAGAAACGAGACGGGCGGCTTCATCAACCTCGTGCATCGAAAGGTCCGGGCCTCCGACAATATTCAACAGAATGCCGGTGGCCCCCTCCACTGAAACCTCAAGGAGAGGAGAAGTAATCGCCGCCTTGGCCGCGGTAACGGATTTATCCTCACCCGTGGCCTCCCCAATTCCCATCAGCGCCGAGCCGGCATTCGTCATAATCGAACGAACGTCGGCAAAATCCACGTTCACCAAGCCGGGAATCACAATCAAATCGGAGATCCCTTGGACCGCGTGGCCCAGAACCGAATCGGCCACCCTAAAAGCATCAAGGATAGATACGGATCGTTCCACAATCTCCAAGAGCTTTTGATTAGGAATCACAATCAAAGCATCGACTTTGTCCCGCAGGTTCTCGATTCCCTTAGCGGCATTTTCCATCCGCTTGGCCCCCTCAAAGCTAAAAGGCTTCGTTACTACGCCCACGGTTAAAGCTCCTAAGGATTTGCTGATCTCAGCAAGGATCGGAGCTCCACCCGTTCCCGTTCCCCCTCCCATTCCCCCGGTAATAAATACCATATCCGAACCAGCCAGGCGGTCGCGTAAAACATCGGTTGATTCCTCAGCCGCCTTCTGACCAATCTCGGGGTCGCCGCCGGACCCCAGCCCGCGTGTGAGCTTTTCGCCAATCTGAATCTTTGTAGGGGCTTCAGAGGAAGACAACGCTTGCGAATCGGTGTTCACAGCCACAAAATCAACTCCCTGAATCTTCTGATGCTTAATCATCGAATTAATGGCGTTGCTGCCCGCTCCACCCATACCGATGACTTTTATGTCCGCAACTTTTTCTACTTCTGGTTTAACGCGCATGGTCTATCTCGCAAACTAATTTCCTCATTACGGTAGGAAACTTCGCCCCCATTCTACCACCCTGCCCAAGAACTTTGAAACCCGGCGCGTGCCGATGATCGGCACACCAATCCTCTCTTTCGGCTCAGAGTAAGAGCCATAAAGAACCAATCCGATCGCCGTCGCGTGCGAGGGGGCGGAGGCCTCATCAACCAACCCCGAAACGCCGGTGGGATACCCAACCCTCAAAGGCATTCTAAGATGTTTCTTAACGACATCCTTCAACCCGATCGTTTCTACCGCTCCGCCGGTTACAATCAACCCCGCGGGAAGATTTCCTTGCTGGCCGGAATTTTTGATCTCTAAACCCACCATACTAATAACCTCTGAAAGACGGGCTTCAATAATACTTCCAATGAAAGAGAGCGGGACCGTTTGGATCTCCAAACCCAGGTCTGAAATATCGACATCGTCTTTCCTCTCCTTCTTCCCATCCTTTATTTTTTTCAAAGGGGTCTGCGAAAGCTTTACCTTAATTTTCTCAGCGTCCTCCAGCGAAACCCGCAAACCCACGGCAAGATCGTTGGTGATGCTCTGTCCCCCATAGGGAATAACCGAAGCGTAGACAGGGCTCCCGCCGGTAAAAATGAGAACTTGAGTCGTCTCTCCGCCAATATCAACCAAAACGCAGCCCAACTCCCTCTCGGTATCGGAGAGAACTGCCTCGGACGAGGCCAATCCGCAAAAAACCAAATCCTCCACATCCACTCCCACCTGCTGAATGCACTTCACTAAGTTGCGCATCACCGTCGTCGCGCCGGAGATAATGTTCGTCTCCACCTCCATCCGCACTCCGCTCATTCCCACGGGGTCCTTTATCCCCTCCTGCGAATCAACCGTAAAACCGCGGGGCAAAACATGAATGATCTCCCTTGAAGAAGGGAGGGAAACGGCCCGCGCGGCTTCCGTCACCCGCTCCACATCCTCCTCGGTAATCTCGGTACTCTCCCCCCCTACCGCAACTACCCCATGGGAATTCAGGGAGGAGATATGCTTGCCATCCATAGCCACAAAAGCAGATTGGATCGAGTACCCCGCCATTCGCTCTGCCCCTTCCAAACTCTCCGCAATTGCCGCCACCGCCTCATCAATATCCACTACCACTCCCCTCTTGATCCCTTTGGAAGGAACCGTCGAAACACCCACAACGGAAACCTTACCCGCCGAGGGCAAAGCGGCGATTACGGTTGAGATCTTGGAAGTCCCCACATCTATTCCTGTTACAATCCGATCTTTAGACATTGATGGTTATTGGCTTGATTGAGACGCCTAAACATTGCGCCCTAACGTGAATAATAGATCACAGGACGGCCCGATTGCGCCTAAGTTCAGCCTTAGTCTTCCTCACAACCGCACCACCGGACGCGCAAAGCGCAAGTCGACCGTTTTGGGAGTGCGGCCGCTGAGCTTGTAGCGCTTTAAAAGCTCCGTAAGGAGGTCCATCTGGGAAGGAATATCTCCCTCCGCATCCAGCCAAATTACGGTTCCCTTGAGACGAAGCTCAATTGATGTTGAACGGAGGTAGATCGCCTGAGGCTTTAAGCCTTTCTCCGCCGCCAAATTCAAGGTATCCAAGTACCCCGCCACCCCTTGCTTATCGATCTCAAGTCCCACCACCCCTTCAAAATCATCCGCCAATTTAATTACCGGAAGCTTCTCACCACCGGCCTCCCTAAAAAGCACCCCTTCCCCATCAATTAAAAACCTGCTTCCGCTCCCATCCTCCACAATTGCCAAAGGAACCCGCACCGCCACCGCCACCGTTAAGCGATCGGGCCACTTCTTCTCTAGCTGAACCGATCGAATGGTCGGAAAAATATCCTTGATTTTAATCTCCACGGCAGAGGGGTTAAGAAAGAATATGCTCCGAGCCAAAACCTCCTCCATAATTCGCTGGCGGACGAGGGCCTCATCGGCAATCTCCTCAAACTCAAATTCCAACGCTTTAATTTGAAAAATGTCCGAGCGAAGGAATAGAAACCCGCTCAAAACGGTAAGGAAAATAATCAGCGCCGGCGCAAAGAAGGACGGGCGCCGGGAGGAACCGGGGGTAAAGATTCTGACGGGGTGCCGGAGCGGCCGCCGTTTTCTCCGTCCGAAAAAAAAGCGCATCAGTCTAAAGAGGCGGTTCGACGCACACCTAATCCAACAGTACTCACTACGCTTCTATTGTAGCAATCGAATAATCTCGTCAGCGACGCGAGAGGCGGCATTAAGGTCAACCAACCCTCCTGCCTTTGCTGCACTCTGTTTAAAACGGGGCAGATCTTCGACAACCGCAGTAATGGCTTGGAGGAGGGAGGCCGAGGAGAGGCGCTCCTGAGGCAAGATCAAAGCCGCCCCGCGCTGGGCGAGCATCTCTGCGTTTTTAAATTGCTCCTGATGCGAAGCCCAAGGAATTGGGATAAGGAGAGCGGGTTTGCCTAAAGCCGCCAGCTCATACACGGTATTAGCTCCCGAACGGCCAACCACCACGTCCGCGGAAGCAAAGACAGCCCCAATCTCATTCTCCCCAAAGTATTCCTGAACAACATAATGGCTCTGCAACTCTTTGGGAAGCTGGCTTCGAAGGAAAGCCAGCTTCTGGTAATCCTGAAAAACCTCCGAGGATCCGGTCTGATGAATCAGGTTATATCTTTCCAAAAACTTAGAGAGAGCTCCCCTGACAGCTTTGTTAATACTGTGAGCCCCTTGTTTGCCTCCGGTAACGTAGATAACCGGAAGCTCGTTGCGGAAGCAAAATCTGCCCGTTCTTTTCTCAAACACGGCCGATCGCAGGGGGTTCCCCGTCCAAACCGTCTTCCGGGGGGGAAAATAGGCCAGTGATCGTTTCCAAGAAACAAAGACCTTTTTAGCCAAGCGCGCAATGAACCGGTTCGCCCAACCGGAGACGACGGTCTGCTCATGAGTTACGGCGGGAATCCGCAGAACAAAAGCGGCCAAAACAACGGGAGCGGCCAGGTACCCTCCAAAGGAAATCACCAAGCGGGGGCGGATCTTCAAAAGAAGGTAAAAAGCCTGCAGAACGCCAACCGGGATCTTAACCAGCTCCGCCAATCCCGATCGGTACAGCTTCCCGGCCTGGAGGTGGTGGAACGGAACCCCCTGCTTTTCCATCGTCCTCACTTCAACCGAAAGCGTCCTCTCTCCCCGAAGGGAAGTCCGCCGGCCAATCCAATGAAACTCAAACTTCCCTTTTTTCTTTAGCTCTTCCATCACTGCAAGAGCAGGGGTATGATGCCCTCCCGTAATTACAATCCGGATTGGTTCTTTTTTTCGCTTATCGTTTCCCATATTTTCTCTAAAAATCCCCCCACCGTCCCCTAACGACGTCTTCTTCTTTTCATTCCTCCTCTTGATCGAGCCCCCCTCTTTGTCTGCCGGCTTACATTTAAGAGTACCCCAAAAGAGGCCAGTAAAACGACCAAGGAGGACCCTCCGTAGGAGATTAAGGGAAGGGGAATTCCGGTCAGAGGGATCAGACCGGTCACTGCCCCAAGGTTAACCAAAACCTGCAAAGCCACCCACGCACCAATACTGGCCGCCAAAACCCTGCCAAAGTCGTCCGGTGCATCACGGGCAACTGTAAAACTCCTAATAACTACCAGAGCAAACAAGATGATAACTGCCGATGCCCCCGCGAAACCAAATTCCTCCCCCACGATAGCAAAGATCGCATCGGTGGAAACATCGGGAATCCACCCAAACTTCTGCCGAGACTCCCCCACCCCCAAGCCAAAAATTCCCCCCGAACCAAGAGCAATGAGAATCTGACGAATTTGGTACCTTATCCCCAGAGGATCCGCGTTCGGATCCAAAAATGCTTTAATCCTGTCCAACCGACTGGGATCGGCGAGAACTAAAGCAGCTCCCCCGGCCAAGCCGATGGGAATCAAAAGGAGAGTCTGCCAAAGGGCTCCCCCGGCCAAGAAAAAGATACTAAACCCTAGGGCCCCCACAACTACAGCCGTCCCTAAATCCGGCTCAAGCAAAATCAGCCCCAAAACCAGACCCGTCGGGATAAGAAAGGACCACAGGCGGGGCCTCTCCTCGCTGGATTTGCTCCCCCTTTGACGGGTAAACAGGGCGGCAAGGTATATCACCAAAGCCAGCTTGGAAAGCTCGGAGGGCTGAATGCCGACTTTCCCTAAAAACGGGAAATTAAACGGGATTGAAAGCCAGCTTTTAGCCCCTCGAACTTCCCCGCTTAACGGGGTGGGAAGAAGGGCTAAGACCAGAAGAACGATCGTCAAGGCAAAAAACGGGAAGGCCAGTTTCCTCAACCGATGGTAATCCAAGAAGTAAAAGAACCCCATCGCCGCCAGTCCGATAACTACCCAGACTAGCTGAAGGAGAACTAAACTATACTGCCCGCCGGAAAGATCCGCGGAAACAGCCGCAGAGGAGTCGTAAACCATCAAGGCCCCAAAAGCTAAAAGGATCAGGAGAATTCCAATCAGGGCCACATCCGGCGCATGCCACGAAGAAAATTTGGTCTTCCGTCTGATCATCTCAAAGCAAGGCCAAGAAAATTCCCAAGAAAGCGAGAAAAGCCGCCGCCAGCCAAAAACGCATCGTTACTTTCGTCTCCGCCCAACCCTTCATCTCAAAATGATGATGGATCGGGGCCATCAAAAAGATCCTTTCCTTCCCCAGCTTCACCGCACCGACCTGAAGAAGTACGGAAAGCCCCTCCACCACGAAAACCCCCCCGATGACCGGCAGAAGCACGGCCCGGTCAAGAAGAAGAGTCAAAGAGACAAACGCCGCCGCCCAAGCTAAAGCCCCCACGTTTCCCGCAAAGACCCGCGCCGGAAAAATATTGAAGTAGAGGAAAGGAAGCAGTCCTCCCACCAAAATTCCTGCCGCTACGGCCAAATCCACCTTCCCCATGGCAAGGGCGATCAGCATTAGCGCCGAGAAACCCACGGCCAAAAGGCCTCCTACCAGCCCGTCCAAACCGTCGGTGACGCTGATGCTGTTTACGAAGAAGAGAAAAAGAAGAACAATTAAAACCGGGTAAAAAGCTCCTCCCCAATTAATCGTCCCTAGGAAAGGAATCCAAAAACCCGACCCCGATGTAGCTGTAATCCAAAGAGCCATGAGCGCCGCCACCACCGTTTGGAAAAGAATTTTCTGATATGTGAGAATTCCCCCAGCCTGCTGGGAACCTAGCGCTCGAAAAACCTCCCTAAAAGCATTCCACGGAAAAAGAGCAATTTTATACAGGTTCCACGAAAGATCTGAGAAGGTGACAACCGGCACGATTGCGCTTCGAACGGTTCTGCGAAGCTTGGAGCGGTGATAAATCTTAAAGAAGTCCTCAAGAACCCCCAGCAAACCCAAGCCCCCGACTACCAAAAGGAGGATCACCACTTCAGGGCTGCGATTAAAGAAAATATTTAGAAGAATAAAAAGGAGAATAGGCAGGAGCCCGGCGGCAGTCGGTGTTCCCCGTTTGCCAAAGTGGGTTCGGGGGACATCGGGATTAACCGTTTCCTGAATGCGAAAGCGATAAAGAAAATTGATAAAAACAGGATAAAGAGAAAACGTCAAGAGAGAAGAGATAATTAGGAAAAATAGTGTGCGAACCATTCGTTAGAGCATTTTAACAGACCCACCCCGCATCCTGCCTGACCAAAAGTTCCGGTGCTCTGGTTTTATCTTTAAGGAAATCCTGAACCACTCTTTCCATGCGCATTCCCTGTGAACCCTTTACCAAAACAGCATCCCCCTCTTCCAACTTAATCTGATCAACTGAACTTACGTTTCCTTCGGTCCCGCATTTACGGCGGAAGCGGTTTAAAGCATGGGCCATCCGCCCACCCCTAAGCACTACCACATCGGCAACCTTAAAAGCATGGGCCACAGCGTCAAAATGAGCCTGGTCTTCCAGTCCGCCAAGCTCCAGCATATCACCTAAAATGGCGATTCTTCTCCGAGCCGGAATCTCCGCCAACACCTTCAGCGCCATCTTCATTGATCGAGGACCGGCATTGTAGGTATCATCGATAATCTTCGCCCCATTCTTACCGGAAAGAAGGTTTAATCTTCCCTTCTGCGGCCTCAACCGCGCTAAGGCTTGAAAGCTGTCTTCTTCGGAAACCCCCCAAATCCGCCCCACGGCATAAGCGGCTAAAGCTGCATACCTGTTGTACTTTCCCAAAAGCTTAAGTCTAAGACCCTTAAGATGGGAAGGGTTAACACTCGCTTCCGGCGAGAACCCGTACCAGATCTTCCGGCCGGCGAACCCTTTAGCAATCTCCCTAACACTCCTATCATCAAGATTCAGAACGGCCGTCCCATCCGGAGGGAGAGTTTCCAAAAGCTCGGATTTTGCTTGCTTTATTCTTTCCAAACTCCCGAGTTTTTCAAGATGCATTTCGCCAACAGAAGTCAAAACTCCGATTTGAGGAGAGATCACCAAACACGACTTCTTGATTTCCTCCAGCCTGTCCATTCCAACCTCAGCGACAAAAAATTGGTGATGTCGCTTAAGACCGTTTATAACCTCCAGCGCCACACCGAGCGGGGTATTTAGGTTTCCTTTAGTTCTTGATCCCTTCATTTTTGAATGTAGAACCTTATAGATGGCCTCCTTAGTAGTTGTCTTCCCGTAACTTCCCGTCACGGCAATAATTTTAGGATTAATGCTTCTGATTTTCTTCCTGGCCAAAGCATAAAGCTCCTCCACCTCCAACACCCCCGCCGCTCCCCTCCTTAGGGCTTCGTTTATAAGGAGGTGGCCGTCATGCCTTTCCCCTTTGACAGCGACAAACCACTCCCCCTTTTTAAGGGTTCGGCTATCTTGATTAACCCTCATAGAACCCCACATAGATAATCTCCTCCCTCAACTTCAATCCCAGCTCGCTTTGCGCCTTCTCCTTGCACAATTCAACAAGACTCTTTACATCAGACGCCTTGGCCCGGCCGGCGTTGACGATAAAGGCGGCATGATAGTTCGAAACCCGGGCATCCCCGCATCCCACCCCCTTAAACTGTAAGACCTGATCCAAGATCCAGCCCACCGAGTTAGTCGGAAAACCCAATCTTCTTTGCTCAGCTTTATCCAAATTCTGAAAAATACAGCCGGCGGAGCGCTTGGGCTGGCGAATCTTTCTTTCCTTCCAAGTGTCAAACACCACCCGCGCCCGATCCCCATCCCCTCGCCGAAGCTGCAAAACCACCGCCAGGACAATCCCTCCGTTGTCTTTGAGAGAGCTGTAATCATAGTCAAATTGGAAAAACTCCTGGGTGACCCGGGCTATTTCCCCTTCCTCGGTCAAAACCTCAGCTCCGGCGACATACTCACCCAAAAACTTCGTACCCCCGTGGGAGTTGCCGTAAACCGCCCCGCCCACTGTTCCCGGAATGCCGGCAAAGTATTCAAGACCAACAATATCTCGATCAAATAAGGCAAGGGCGAGCCTCTCCAACTCCCACCCCGACCCCGCCTTTACAAAAACAGACCTTCCCCTGCCGTCATATTCACTGGAAAGATCTTCAAAGACATAAAACTCCTTTTCATCCATCCATTCCAGCCGGGGCTCAATTTTCAAGCCCCCCGTCTCCGGTCCCTCATCCCCAATCTCCAATTCAGACCCTTTAATGTGATTCTTAATGATCAATCCCCGAAAACCCTCATCCGAAACCAAAATGTTCGACCCCCTGCCCAAGATAAAATACGGAATCTCCAATCCCTGCGCCCACCGAACTGCCTTAACCAGCTCTCGAGAGGTTTGAACTTCGCAGAAGAAATCTGCGGGTCCTCCAATCTTAAAGGTCGTGTATGGGGCCAAAAAGACCCCGCGTCTAACCCCCAGCCCCAACGAATTCTCGAGAGTGAGACAGCCTTTCTTCATCACTTCAAAATCTTGGCAAACTCCTCCTTCACTACCCGGCGGTCACTCCAAGGATGTTCCCCACCCCCAACGGCCATTGTCTCCTCATGCCCCTTACCCAAAACGAGGACAAAGTCGCCCATCCGCGCCTGCTCCAAAGCACTGCGGATTGCCATTCTCCTACTTTGAACCCGAATGAAATTCTTTCCCTCCACCGCCCCTTCGGCAAAACAGCCCCGAGCAACCTCATCGATAATCTTCTCGGGATCTTCACTCCGGGGGTCTTCGGAGGTGAGGACGGCAAAGTCCGCCGTCCGGGCCGCAATCCTGCCCATCTCCGGCCGCTTGTTGCGATCCCTCTCCCCCGCCGATCCGAAAACCACCAACAGGCGCGCTCCGGCCGGTTTAACCCGCGCGGCGTAATTCAAAACCTCGGCCAAAGCGTTAGGAGTATGGGCAAAATCAATTACAACGCTGAAATCGGTGATCTCCTCCACCCTCTCAAAACGCCCTACCAAAACTTTGGGGTCAAACTGCTCCAAAGCGGTCTTCACCACCGCAAGCGGGACTTCGGCCGAGCCCACCGCCGCCGCAACTGCCGCCAGGGCATTTTGAATGTTGTAGTCACCGGGAAGGGGAAGAGAAACATCAACGGCTTCCTTCCCTGACCTCAACCGGAAGCGGCTAGTCTGATCACCAAGATCAATATTCTCCGCGAGAAAATCGGCCACCTCCTTCGGACCCTTGATGCTGTAGCGAACTTGCCGTCCCGAAGAAACACCGGCAAAGATCGGGCAGGACGGGTCATCAGCGTTGAGGACGGCCAAATCGACTCCTTTAAAGAGCCGCGCCTTGGTCTCAATGTAGCGCTCGAAAGTCTCGTGATAATCCAAATGCTCTGGAGTAACATTAGTCAAGACCGCCCCTTTAAACTGGACTCCGGCGATTCGCTCCTGGGCAATCCCATGCGAAGTAACTTCTACAACCGCCACCTCCTTGCCCCTCTGAACCGCCCGAGCCAAAAACTTCTGCAAAACCGGAGCCGGTGGGGTAGTAGTATGGACCCCCGGAGCATTAAGAGTGGAAAGAACTTCGGCAGGAATTCCAGCTTGATTAAGAATGGCTCCCAAAAGATGGGCGGTCGTGGTCTTCCCATCGGTTCCGGTGACCCCGATAACTTTCAACTTTTGAGAGGGATGTCCGTACCTGGCGGCGGAGAGTTTTCCCAGGGCCTCTCGGGAGTTTTCCACCCTCTTGTAGCGTGAAATCTGAAGGTCCTGCTCCCCAACTACCCAAGAAGCCCCTTTCTCCAAGGCCTCCTTCACGAAATCATGCCCATCGTACCGGCTTCCGGAGATGGCTACAAAGATGTCGTCTTTCTTGACTGCCCGGCTGTCATCCGTCACTCCGGACGCTTCCGCGGCCAGCTTCTCCAACCCCCCTACCCCCTGCGGCTTCGAAAGATGACTCTCCAAACGATTAAAAGCTTCATCAATCTCCCCCTCCTTGGCCGCAAAGGACAATCTCAAGTAGCCCTTCCCTTGCGGGCCGAATGTCGACCCGGGAACGACCGCCACCTCCGCTTTCTCCAAAAGCTCGCGGGAAAAAGCAATATCGTCCTGCCCGCCCCTAAGCTTGACAAAAAAGTAGTAGGCCCCTTCCGGGTAAGCGAAATCAAACCAGTTCCGAAGCTTCTTTAGCCGCCGGTACATCCTCTTCCTTCGCGCCGCAAGAACCTCCGCAAACTGCCGGGGAAGTTCCGGCGCTTCCTTTAGAGCCGAGAGGGCCGCATACTGAGCCGGGAGGGAAGCAGAAGCCGTAACTGTCATTTCATGAACCTTGAGGATCTCCTGCGCTACGGGGGCCTCAGCTAAAAGATAACCAATCCTCCAGCCGGAAAGAGAAAAGGCCTTGGAAAAGCTCATCAAACGGATGATGTGATCCCTATCACCCTTAAACTCCCCCAGACTGGTATAGGGACAATTATAGGTAAAAAACCGATAAACCTCGTCTACCAAAACCCAGATATTTTTCTCGCTAGTAATCTTGAGAATCCGAGCCAACTCCTCCTTGGTGTAAACCGTTCCGGTGGGATTATTAGGGTGACAGAGGAGAATTCCCCGAGTCTTTGGGCTGATTGCGGCCCGGAGATCTCGAATCTTCAACCGCCAATTTTCCCCTCGAAGAGGAACGTAAACCGGCTTAATGCCCAAAACTTTCGGAAGGTTCAAAAAAGGAAAGTACGAAGGAGTTGGGACAATTAACTCGTCGCCGGGGGATAGAAGTGTTAGAAGAGCTACGCTTAATCCCTGAAGGGCGCCGGCCGTCACCAAAACCTCTTTTTCGGGATCATAAAAGGCCTTTTCCTTCAAAAGATGGTACTCGGAAACTCTCTTCCGAAGCTCCGGCAAACCCTGCGGGGGACCGTAAAAATCGGCCCAGCCGCGCTCAATCGCAACTGCAGCATCCCTACGGATCCTAAGCGAAGACAGAAACTTAGGAATACCCTGAGCAAGCGAAACCGCTCCCCGAGACTCCGCCTCCGCTTGAATGGCCTTAATCGGCGAAAACTGAATTCCTTCGGTCTTAAATTTCATTCTCATTAACCTCCGTTAATAAACCCTTCAACTAAGGAAACGGGGCCGGTCTGCTACTGTCACCAACTTGGATACTTTAGTAAGTGAGACCTCGGAGGTCTATGAATTTCTAAGCCCTAATGACTATCTATTTCCCTCTCTCGTATAATGAAGTTGATGATCAGAAAAATGCTCCGGCGCATCCTGCGTTTGATCCTTTTTGCCCTCTCCCGCTGGACGATTCGAAAGCACCGTCCTACCATCATCGCCATCGTCGGCGAAGGAGAAACGGGAATCGTCCGCGAAGCAATCTACGCCGTTTTAAAGAACCATCTTCCCGTGCGCCGCAACCTCGAGCCCCCCAGCGCAGAATTTGTCCTGCCCCTAACCATCCTGGGAACCCAAGAATACCCCACCGCTTTCTGGAGATGGGTGGCTATCCTAGCTCGAAGCGTAGGTCAGCTTCTGCTTCTTCCCCCCCACCGCCACACCCTTATCTTGGAGATCGGCTATACCCGCAAAGAAACTTTCGACTACTTTTGGAGAATCACCCAACCCCAAATCTTAGTCATCTGCGGCCGGGCACCCTACCTCTCCAAAGAGCAGACCGCTCCCAAGGTAATCACGGTCAAGCCCACCCCCAACCTAAACGGTTCCTTTACCGCCGCCCTTCAAGTTGGAGAGGCCCTCGGCATCAGCCGTAAAGAGGGGGAGAAAGCTTTGACAGACTTTACCCTTCCCAAGGCAAGAATCCGCATCCTCCCTACCAAATCAGGGGGGTTGGTAATTGATGCCACCTACCAATACTTCCCCCCGGAACCAGAAGCTTTAAACGAAATTCTGGAAGCTATCCCCGGTAAAAAAACGATCCTCTCCCCCCGAAACCTCCCCAAAGAAGCTCCAAAAATCAAGGGGGGTAGGGTGGCTGTACTCACCGGCCCAGCTAAAAAAATGTGGCCCCTCCTTCTAGAGCTGACTAAGACGCCGTGGGCGGAATAATTCAATGGATATCCAGGAGGAAGAAAAACTTGTCCGGGCCGCCAAGAAAATCCGAAAAGGGCCTAACCACCCTTTCGGAAAACTCTACGAAGAGCACGCCCAAAAAATAAGGAGATACTTTCTCGCCCGCCTTAACGATGAAACCGCTGCCGACGACCTCGCTTCCAAAACTTTTGAGAAAGCGCTGAACGGGCTGGACAGCTTCCGATGGCAGGGAGTTCCGTTCTCCGCCTGGCTCTTCAAGATCGCCCGAAACACCTATTTCGACCACCTGAGAAGCAAAAAAGGACGCTCCCAAGTAAACCTGGAAAAAGCCGGACCCCTCCAAGGGGATTTCCCCAACCAATTCGAGGAACTCGTGGGTGAAGAAGAGGAGGACTGGCTCTCTCAAGCTCTGCTCACAATCTCCCCGCGGGAGCGGGAGATAGTTTACCTCAAATTCTACGAGGGGCTTACCAATCGGGCAATTGCTAAACTTACCAAACTTTCGGAAACTAATGTGGGAACGATCCTCTACCGCACCATCCGCAAGCTCCGCAAAGAGCTAACCTCAACAGAGTAAAGTTGAAAAACCCATAGTGATAGAGTAAAATAAATAATAACACCCAGGTTAGGAGAGAGACATGAGCAACCAAATCTTCACACCGGTGGTCACCCAAGAAGATCACCTGTGCGGGAAATGCCAAGCTCTGATCCCTAAAGGAACCAGAGCATACGAAACAAGGGTAGGAACATCTGCTTTAACAAAGTACGGGCGGGAAAGGCCTATCGTCGTTAAGGTGAGATACTGCACCTCCTGCCGTCCCAAGGGTTAGAAGCACTTCTAGCCCTTTTTTATTCGGGCGCCGAGCAAGCTTAATTTCTCCTCAAAGCGCTCGTACCCCCGCTCGATATGTTCAACCCCGTAGACTTCGCTTCTTCCTTCCGCCGCCAGAGCCGCCAGAACCAGAGTTGCCCCGGCCCGAAGATCGCTAATTCTCACCTTTGCTCCTTGAAGTTCGGTAGGTCCTTCTACCCGAGCAAACGCCTTAGGCGGTCCGCTCGAACGAGACCAATCGAAATTGTATCTACTAGGGTCAAACTTCCTTCCCGCCTCATTTGGAGTGCAAAGGGTCGTGTGAATCCCAAACTTCTTCAGCTCTCCAAGATACTTCCAACGATCCTCATAAACGGTCTCATGAACCCAGGATTCCCCTTCCGCCTGAGCCAGAAGGAGGGTCATCGGCTGCTGCCAGTCGGTCATAAAACCGGGATGAGGGGCCGTCTCAACCTCCACCGGCCGAAGGGCCGCCTTAGAATCGGACCAAACCCGCAAACCACCTGGAGAAGCCTCAAAGGGAACACCAACTTCCTCGAGTTTGTATAGAAAGGCCTCCAAATGAGCACTCTCCACGCCGGACAAGGTCACATCCCCGCAAGTTGCCGCGGCCGCCACGGCAAAAGTAACCGCCTCGTTGCGATCGGGCAAAACTTCGTGGCAGGCTCCGGTTAGGGACGAAACTCCCTGAACCATAACCGTGCGCGGATCATGGGGATCCCTTTGGATCCGCGCCCCCATTTTCCTAAGGAGCAGAATTAAATCATCAACCTCGGGCTCAACTGCGGCGCCGGCAATCTCAGTCTCCCCCTCCGCCAGAACGGCCGCCAGAAGGGCATTCTCCGTCCCCATGACGGTGTTTTTCCTGAAAATAATTCGCCCTCCCCGTAGCTTCTTGACCTTTCCTTCAATCCGGTGCGCATCGACGGCAAATTGGGCCCCCAAGCTCTCCAAGGCGGAAAGATGCCGATCAAGAGGCCTCTTCCCAATGGGACAGCCGCCGGGAGTAGGTAGAACCACCTTCCCCTCTCGGGCTAAAAGCGGCCCCATCGCAATCACGGCGGCGCGGGACCGCGCCGCTAAGGTCCGGGGGATACGAACCTTGAGCGCGGAGGGAGATTGAAGACGGAGCGAGTTTGCCCCCAATCTCGAAACTGCAACTCCCAACGAACCAACAATCTCCAAATCCACCGCCACATCGGCAATCCCGGGAACGTTCCTCAAAACTAAGGGCTGGTCGGTAAGAAGGGAAGCCGCAATCTCCTTTATAGCTGCATTCTTTGCCCCTGAAATTTGAACTGTGCCCCGCAAGGGCACCCCCCCATCGATAACATACCTCTTCCCGGATACAATCTGCCTAGCCATCAATTAAATAAACGAAGATAGGGTCTTTTCAGCACAGCTTTCTACTTACTACTAACTACCCCATCACTTATCCGGCATAATCCCAAAAAGAGGGGCGATCTCCTCAAACGCTTCAACCCACAAGGGGACAACCGTCGTAGCCGAAAAGGTGGAAGTGGAGGGCTCTTCCAAACGAATTATCATCACGAAAGAGCGATCTTTAAAGGGGAATCCAACGAAGGTAACATTACTTTTGTTGGGATCATAGCGTCCCCCGACCGGAATCTGAGCCGTTCCGGTCTTGCCGCCAATGCGGTAACGGGTTTTTCTTAAAATTATCGACTCGCCGCCGGAAACGGCTGAGCGCAAAAGCTCTCCCACCACTTTAGCCGTCTTTGGAGAGATAACCCGCCGAATCGATTGGGGCGAAAAGTTAACCTCCCTCCCATTGCGACCCACGATCTTATCCACCACGTAGGGCTTCATCAAAATCCCCCCGTTAGCCAAGGCGGCATAAGCCGCAGCCATTTGAATAGGGGTTATGGCGATCCCCTGTCCAAACCCGGCCGTAGCCAGATCAATCTTCCGCCAATTCCCAAGCTCTTTGACCAGCCCAACCTCTTCCCCCTCCAAATCAATCCCCAACTGCGAGCCAAAACCAAAGTTAAGAAAGTAACTCCGCAGTGTCTCCCGTCCGGTCGCCAGAGCAACTTCCGCCGCCCCCACGTTGTTGGACTTCTGCAGCAACTGAGTCAGACCCTGCTTCCCCCAATGCTTCCCGTCCCAAGTGTTAATCGTTGAAGCTCCAATCCGAAGGGGCCCGTCGTCCATAAAAGTCCAAGAGGTGGAAATCTCTTCTGAATCCAACGCCGATGCAATCGTAACGGGCTTCATTATCGAACCGGGCTCATAGGAAACAGCGATGGTCAGATTGCGAAACTCCCTTTTGTTCTCCTGGGTATTTCCCCCGGGAGGGATAAAAGGACTAAAATCCCCGGGGTCAAAGCTGGGGTAGTTCCCCATCGCCAAAACTCTCCCCGTCCAGGGCTCTAAAACCACAAAAGAACCGCTCTTGGCCCCGTAGCGCTTCACACCTTCTTTAATCTTCCGCTCCAGGATCGACTGAACACCTCGGTCAATCGTGAGATAAAGATCCGCCCCATTTTGAGCGGACAGCAGGCTAGAGTCCCCCATAAGAATGGGTACGCCTTTCTGGGAATACTCGCGATTTGATTTTCCAGATTTTCCGCGCAGATCCCCGTCGTAGTAACCTTCCAAACCGTTGTAGCCCTTATTTCGCCCGTCGGCGTCGGAGGCCACAAAACCCAGCACGGGGGCGGCAAGGCGGCCCTCAGGGTAGAACCTTCGCGGGTCGGGATCAAAGCTCAATCCTAAAATCTTCTGCTCTTCCAGCTTCCTCATTAACTTAACCGGAATTTTGCGCGCCAAAGCTACCCACTGGCGGTTCTCCTTCTCCAAAAGCTCCTCCAGGCGCGCGGAGAGATATTCACGCGGATTCTCAACCCCCTTTGGGACGGGGTTGTAGCTAAAAAACCGGGTATCTTCCAATAAAATTGAAGCGATGGTCTTCGCCGCCACCTTAGGATCTTCGATCAGCTGGGGATTGGCAAATACTAAATAGGACTCCTCATTGGTTACTAAAATTCCACCGGAGGAGAAAAGCCGTCCTCGCTCGGCGGGAATCTCGGTCGAGGAGGTCCTCTGCTTTTCCGCTGTAATCAGATACTGCTCACGGTCCAGAACTTGGATAGTAAAAAGTTTAATAATCACCGCCAGAAAACCTACAAGAAAAAAAATAAGGGCAACTTTAAGGCGCATTACTGCTGGGGAGCAAGGGCGACCGGAACGGGTGGGAGGTATTGAAGCTTGCCCGGTTTCATACCCAGCTTCTCGGCCTGCCCCCGGATTGATTCCAAAGAAGAAGCTCTCGCCGCCTCATTCTCCAACTCCAAAAGCCGGGACTGCAAAAGCTTTTTTTCGGCAAGAAGCTCCTGCGTTTCCCGACCCTTAACAATCAAAGAGTTAACTACAACAACCTGCGCCAAAACTATTAAGAAGAATAAAACCACAAAGATCTTTTTACTCATTTTTTCTCTACGCTCCTCAGTCGAGCCGAGCGCGAACGAGGATTCTTCGACACCTCAAAAGGCGCCGGGCGGATGGGCTTTTCGGTGAGAACCGCTCCCAAACCCTCCTTCTCCTGCTCCCTCAAAAACCTCTTCACTTCCCGGTCTTCCAAGGAATGGAAGGAAATCACCACCAGCCTCCCGCCGGTTTGAAGAACCCCAAACGCTCGGGGCAGTGCGGACCGCAGATTTTCGACCTCGTCGTTTACTGCGATCCGGAGCGCTTGAAAGACCTTTGTCGCCGGATGGACTCTTTTCTTACACCCGCTTCCCTTAACCTTAGCGACGACCTTGACCAAGTCCCCAGTCGTCTCAAAGGGTTTTAAGGTACGGGCGCTGACAATAGAAGAAGCAAGCGGCCAAGCCCGCTCTTCCTCACCAAATTTTTGAAAAAGTTCTGTAAGTTCATTTTTAGTCAAGCCATTTAAAAGATCTGCTGCTGTAACGGACAGATGGGGATCGGTGCGCATATCCAGCGGTTCTTCCTTTTGAAAAGTGAACCCTCGACCGGACTCCTCGAGTTGCCACGAGGAAACGCCCAAATCCATAAGCACTCCATCCGCATCGGTGAAACCATTTTTATCTGCAATCCGGTCAATCTCGCGAAAGTTTCCTCTCACCAGCCTGACCCGCTCCGCCACTCCTGCTTCCTGCATCCTGCTTCCCGCTTTCTTCAAGATTTCAGGATCACGATCAATTCCCAACACCTTACCGCCAGCCTGGGCAATTGCCAAAGCGTGACCGCCCTCTCCCACCGTAGCGTCGATATATCTCTTTCTGGATTGGACAGCCAAAATTTTCAAAACTTCGTTAAGAAGGACTGGTTTATGGATAAACATAATTCGGGATTCCAGGCCGGAAACTACAGTTTGAGACTTCTACCGGCCTTCTCGCCAAGTAATTCGAGGCGCTTGTGCCAACTCTTCCTGGACCAAATCTCAACCCACTTGCCCAAACCCACAAAAACAACCTCATCTCCCGAGCTAATCCGAGCATGGTCAATTAACGGCTGGGGCAGGACGAACCGGCCCTGCAAGTCAAACTCAACCTCATGGGCCCCGCCCATCAAAAAACGGGCCGTATCGCGGACTTCCGGACTGGTCAGCGGACCGCCTAAAACCTCTTCAATTAAAGTTGACCAATCCCTCTTCGAGACAACTAAGAGAGACCCTTCATAGCCGCGCATTACCACGGCATTCTTCCCTAAACCCTCACGAAGTTTTTTGGGAAGAGACACCCGGTTTTTCGCTCCGACCTTAGACAAATATTCACCTATCAGCATGATCTTTTATTAAAGGGCAGGCTTATCCTCCGTAGCTTTATGCGAAGGAGGATGTCACCATCACGGCATTTAGCACCACTTTAGAGCACCAATCGCCACTTATCACCACTTTAGAGGTTTTGCAAATAAAAAGTCAAGGGATGTTCCTATCTTGTCAAAGAGGAGTCTTGCGCCGAAAGACTTTCTTCGGCACCGGGCGACGGGAATAGCGCGGGAAGATTTGATTTAATATATCGGCAAACTCCCTCCAAAACTCTTCTTTTGCCAATCGTTTAGCTAAACGCTCATAACCACCGGAGCCGGACCTCAGCTGATTCTGAACCTTAGTAATTGTTGGATCGCTAACTTTCAAAATCTCTTTTATCCTGCGGTAGCCAAAATCCTTCATCAAAAGAACCGCAATCGCCAAGCGCTTAGCTAACATAATCTTTTCTGTATAAGTTAAAAGATCAAGGAAAAACTCTTCCGCTTCCTTTTTACTCCTTAAACTTACCGAAGATTCCCAGAAAAGCTCATAAACCCGCTTTTCTACATCCGACTTCATTCTGCGTCTCGAAACCTGCACCATCTATTTAATTATTTAAATAATCGAAGTAGGAAGTCAACCCCCCCTACCCCACCTTAGGAAGTACAAAAAACCAAAAAACCAAACAGCCAAGAGGGTACAAAACCCTACTATTGCGAAAGCAATATTGCAACCGAGTGCAAGCGAGGGCACCACTTAACAAAAGGGCTAAGTAAGCTTTTGCGAGAAATAATCCGAAAGTTCTGAGACGCCTACCCTCTCCTGCTTAGTGGTATCGCGATCCCGAACCGTCACAGTTTCATCCTCTAAAGTTTGGTAGTCGACTGTTACACACCAAGGGGTTCCGATTTCATCTTGAGAGAAGTAGCGCTTGCCGATATTCCCCCGATCGTCCCAAGCAATTGAGAATTCACCCAAAAGCGAGTCAAAAACCTGCCGCGCCCTCTTTACCAGCTTGGGCTTATTAGCCACCAGAGGAAAGACCGCCACTTTATAAGGAGCCAATCGCGGGTTAAGCTTCAAAACTACCCTCCGATCATCCTCGCTGTATGCGTCCAAAAGTATCGGCAGCATGGTGCGCTCTACGCCAAAGGACGGCTCCACCACATGGGGAAAGAACTTCTCCCCCGTGTTGGGATCGGTATACTTTAAATCCCTCCCCGAATGCTTCGCGTGAGTGGAGAGATCAAAGTCGGTCCGGTAGGCCAATCCGTATATCTCCCGATACCCGGCGGGAAACTCATACTCCACATCAACCGTTTTCTTAGAGTAATGCGAACGCTCCTTCTCCCCATGCTCCCGGAACCTAAGCCTGCTCCTCTTAATGCCCATATCCACCGCAAACTTGACCATCTCCTCCTGCCATGTCTCGAAGGTCTTTTTCCAGTCCTTTTCCCGGATGAAATACTCAATCTCCATCTGCTCAAACTCCAACGTCCGAAAAATAAAGTAGCCGGTGGTGACCTCATTCCTAAAGGCCTTCCCTATCTGTGCAATCCCAAAAGGCAGGGAGTGGGAAAACGAGTTAAGCACATTCTCAAAGTTCACAATGATCGCTTGGGCGGTCTCCGGCCGGAGGTAGGCCGCATCCGATTTCTCCTCCGTTGCCCCGATGAACGTCTTGACCATCCCCTTAACCATCATCGGCTCGGTCCTCTCCCCCCCCCCACTTGGCCTAGTCGTTTTCTGTTTCCCG
>BTRF01000004.1:0-20412 GCA_036986255.1 Patescibacteria group bacterium
AAACTTTAATCTTAGGACCTTCGGGAAGCTGGGAGAGGCGGTCTTGAGCGTACGCCTGAATTAACATCCCCACAGCCCTCTGCCGCTCCGTATCCTGCGGGCGCCGCCCAGAGGGCTCAGCTCTGCCCGGCGGGCGAGGACCGTCCGTTCCTTTTAAGGAGTTTACTGAATCCATCTGATGGATATCTTATCACGGCGAAGCCGGGACCGCCGAGGGATGTTTTCGCAAAAATTCCTTTTTGCACCCGATTGAGCAGAAGTAGTAAGTCTTTCCCCCCACCGTAGTGTGGGGCGCTTCGGGCGTCTTTTCAACCGGCATTCCGCAGGTAGGATCAGGAACCATCTTAGCTAATTCCTTGAATCTCCCGTCCTCAAGCCAGAGGACTCGATCAGCAATGTTGCGGATCCTCTGGTCATGGCTCACAACCACCACGGCTTTGTTTCTGCTCTTGGCCACATCCCGCAAAAGATTGGCAACGCTGTGCCCGGCCTTGGAATCCAAATTAGCCGTGGGTTCGTCGGCTAAGATAATTTTGGGGTCATTGACCAAAGCCCGAGCAACCGAAACCCTCTGCTTCTCCCCCCCGCTCAAGTCCTTAGGAAGATGGTTCAGACGTTCGCCCAAGTCCAAATCGGAAAGAATCGCTTGGGCCTTACCGCGCGATTTTCTCTGGTCAAATCCCGAGAGGGAAGCCGCTAAGGCCACATTCTCCAAAGCCGAAAGGTTAGCCAGCAGATTAAAGGTTTGGAAGATAAAGCCCACATCTTTAAGGCGAATCTTAGGGAGCTCTCTCTCGGAAAGCCCAGTGATCTCCTCCCCATTCAAAAAAACTTCTCCGGAAGTGGGTTTAAGGATGCCGCCCGCCATCGAGAGCAGAGTCGTCTTGCCGCTCCCCGAAGGACCCATGACCAAAACAACCTCCCCCGCTCCTACCGTTAGATCAACCCGGTCCACCGCCTTCACCGCCGTCCGCCCCTCTCCGTAAACCTTAACGACTTTGCGCAGATCCAAGACTTTCACGACCTAAACACCTCCATCGGATCTATCCCCGCAATTTTCTTTACAGGAATGTACGAGGCCAAAAGGCTCATTAGGATTGAGGCCCCAAAGACTAAAAGCACATCTTGGGACTGCATCTCGGTAACAAATTCCGGAACGTAGGCAGACGCCACATAGTTGACCCCATAAGCCAAAACCACTCCTATTACAAAGCCCAGAAGAGCCGAGATCAAACTCTGTTCAAAAATAGTTCGATAAAGATAAGAGTTGCCTGCTCCGATGGCCTTCAAAATCCCATACTCCTGGGACTTCTCAACCACAGCCGTATAAACTGTCAACCCGATTACCGCCACTCCTACTCCAAAACTGATCAACACAAGAACATAAATCACAGGGAGAAAACTCTCTTCCAAAATTTTCTCGTTGTTGGCAAGAAACTGCTTATGGCTCAGCGCCTTAACCCCCGGAACCGATTGGTTGATTCTTCCAGCCACATCCCCCGGCTTCCGGCCATCGGCCAGGGAGACCAAAAAGAAGTTAGTAAGCCCCTGCATCTCCAAAATCTCTTCTGCCTCAGCCAAAGGAACAAAAGCAAGCTGGCTGAAAATAAAGTTTCCGCCTTTGGAGATGCCCACGATCCTCAATTTCTTGCCCGAAATAGTGATCTCATCCCCTATCCCAAGATCTTTGTTATTGGCAAAAACCTCATCGATAACCACCTCCCCCTTCTTTGGACTGCCCTCTCCGGAAATCACCTCAACCGGCCCCCCGCGCTCCTTGTATCCAACCAAGTAAACAATCGCCTTCTCGCCTTCCAACTCGAAAGAGATCTGCCTCATTAAAAGGCGCTCAACCTTCTCAACCCCCTCCACTTCCTCCAACTTCTCCTGCGTTTTCAGCGGGACAATGGAGACGGAATGGAACATATCCGATGCCCCTTCCTGCATTACCCACAAATCCGCCTTGACGCTGTTTATAAAACCGGTAATAATACTCTGCCAACCCTGATAGAGGGAGAGAAGCACCAGAATCAAAAGAACGGAAAAAGCGACTCCGCCCACCGAGATAAAAAGACGGGTCTTTTCCGCAAACAAGTTCTTGCGGGCGATGGAGATCATCGAGACTGGCCGCCTCCAGCCTCACTTGCTATTAGTTTATCCATGTATATCTCGCTTTTGGAGCACCACTACTGAAGCTACCACAGGTACTATTACTAAAAGGAGTATGAATATTAAAGAGCCAAAAAAAGCTGTAAGCCCCTCCCCGGGAGCGTGCATCATCTTTAACGTAGCCTCCCCACCAGAGATATATGCAGAAATTGTGTTGGTGTGATACCCAACCAAACCATGCTTGATAACATTAGCAATATTCTCAGGTAGATACACAATGATGAAATCGAACATAAACCAGCCGAGCATAAAAATGAACGCCCCTAAAATTGCCATCAGTGAATTCTTGGTCATTGACGAGAACAACGTTCCAATAGATGTGTATACGGCTCCTATCCCAACAGCGGTGACGAGAAAACCAAGAAATACCTTACCAGAAACGGCACCAATACCCATGGCGTACACCAACAGAGCCATCGAACCAACTGCCAAAAGTATCAACGGGATTAAAATCGCTAAAAACGCCAGATATTTTCCGATGATTATTTTCCAGCGCCGAATAGGTTTAGATACAAGTAATGACAGCGTACCCGATGTCTGCTCACCCGCGACAAAATTGCCGCTGTGAATGATAGCAACTAATGTGAATGACAACCCGGCAGCGGCGCAAATATAGAACATCATTGCAAATGCGGCTGTGAGCGCTATGATCGGCTCTGGGTAGAGTGCACTTATTCTCTCTAGTCCAGACGGTGTATTAAATATATTGACAACAACAGCCATCAGTACTACAGGTAGAAATATTAATGCAAGGTAAAGTAGGAAACGTTTTGAGAAAAATCGCTCTGCGAAAACAAAATCTCTCAATTCCCTCTTAAATATCACGTAAAGACTACTCATTTTTCAACCCTCCATGTGGATTCTTAAGAGCGTCCCTAAATATCGTTTCGAGATCCGTTTTTATTGGTTCAAAACTTCGCAACCGCATATTGTGGGCGGCAAGTATTTTTGGAATTTCGGAGCTCAGCATCTCAGAATCTGCGGTCTTAACAAAAATCCGGTTTTGTACTAAACGGATATTGCTGACAAAATCTCTAGTTTCAAGTTCTCTCTTGACTATCTCCGGCTCTGAAACCTCTATTTTATACTCGTTCAAATCTTGACGTCGAATCAAGTCACGAACGCTGCCCTCAACTACAAGCTTCCCTTCGTGGATTATGGCTATGTGATCTGCCATCTGCTCAATTTCTGGTATGATATGGCTCGAAATAAAGATGGTCTTACCTCGCGCTGCGAGTTCTTTTACTTTCTTAATAACGTCATCCCTCCCTAAAGGGTCTAGATTGGCGGTCGGCTCATCTAAAAAGATAACCTCTGGGTCAGCTATAAGCGCCTGGGCCAGCGCCAGTCTCTGCCGCATACCTGCAGAGTAACTTCCGGCTAGCTTTTCACCCCACTCATTCAAACCTACAAACTTTAACGTCTCCTTTGCATTTTTTGACGCTTTAGAAGGAGCTAATCCACTAAGTTCCCCCATATATCTTAAGAATCTAAACCCAGACATGTCTTCGTACACACCTGGTTTTTCAGGCAAGTATCCAATATGTCTCCTACTCTCAATAGACTCCTCCATTATGTTATGACCAAGTATTGATGCCGTACCCACGGTGGGCTTCATCAGACCAACCAGAATTTCCATCAAAGTTGTCTTACCAGCTCCATTAGGACCTAAAAAACCAAACACGCCCTTGGGAACTTTAAAAGTTAGTTCAGATAGTGCTGTGAACTTGTTTGGATAAATCTTTGTTAAATTTTCTATCTCAATTATGTACTTCATTATGTTGCCTCAACGCTTCTAAGATCTCCTGGAATAATCTTGACCCGCATGAAACATATCCGATGCTCCTTACTGCATCACCCACAAATCCGCTCTCCGATATCAAAAGACGGGTCTTTTCCGCAAACAAGTTCTTGCGGGCGGTGGAGATTATCAAGACGACTCCTCTCTAAAGGTCAAAAGCCGCCGCGCCAACAGAAAGATTAAAGACCAGAGAAACGGCATCCAATACGGAACTCCCAGAAAGTCCGGACGGGTGAAGGTCTCAAAGCCCACTCCCACGGCGAGAGGTTCAATCACCACGCCGAAGAGAAAACCGGAAAAAGCGACTATCAGATCCGTCTTGGATCGTTTCAGCCCCAAAAGACCGCCAATTAAAACCAGAATCCAAAGCGAAAGCAGCAAGCTTTGCTGCCAAAGAAGATAGATGCCGGGCAGGACCAAAACTGCGGCAGCCAGCTCGCCCAAGTGCTTCTTCAAATACATCGTCTAATCCTTCTCGCTCCTTATCAAGTAGTCGTAGGCAGAGAGAGCAGCTTTAGCGCCTTCTCCCGCGGCCACAATGATCTGGTAGAAACCGATGTCGGTGACGTCTCCCGCGGCAAAGATTCCCTCCACGGAAGTTTGATTGCGGTTATCCACTTTTATCTCCCCGCCTTTGTCTTTCTCGGTTAATTTATCAAACTCTACCGATGGCACCGAACCGATCTCGATAAAAACTCCTTCGGTCTCCAAAGTCCCCTCCTTGCCGGTCGTCTTATCCTTGTAGGTCAGAGACTCCACCACCTGCTTCCCGTTAATCGAAACCGTTAAAGCGTTCCCAATTACCTCAACATTTTTCTTCTCCGAAATCCGCTTCCTTAAAACCTCGTCTCCCGCCAACTGGGGGTTGATATTCACGATGTAAACTTTCGGACTAAGCTCCGCAAGAGAAAGGACCGCCTCCAAGGCCGAGTTTCCTCCTCCCACCACCGTGGTAACTTTGCCCTTGAAGAGGGGAGCATCGCAAACTTCGCAATAAGAAACCCCTCGGTTGGCAAACTCCTCTTCCCCGGGAACATTTAAGTGGCGGGGGATTCTTCCGGAGGCAATGATGACCGCCCGCCCCCTAAACCGCTCTCCATCCTCCATTACGGCCACGAAACCCTTCTCCTTCTTCTTCAAGCTCTTCACTAAAGTCCCGTGCTGATGCTCCAAACCTTTGAAATCCTCCAAGTGTTTATGGAATTTCTCGGCCAATTCCAACCCGGTTGTGTAGCCGTAGCCCAAGTAATTCTGAACTTCGCCGGATTTAGTCATCTGACCACCCACCATCTTACCGATCACGAGAGCAGAGAGCCCCTTGCGGGCCGCATAGATGGCGGCGGACATCCCTGCCGGACCGGAACCAATGATGATTAAGTCGTAAGCCGTTTTCTTCTCCATAATAGGCAAGGGGGCGTCAGCCCCTCTTTCTGAAAACCTCCACAATCTCCGAAAAAACCTTCCGGCGCGTCCGAGAGTCCCGGCTCTCCGCGGCTTCGCGAACACAATGATCCAAGTGGCTTCTGAGCAAGATCCCGTTCACTTTCTCTAAAGCGGCGATCACTCCTTGGTTTTGATGGATCAGATCGATACAGTATTCCTCCCGCTCTATCATCTTTGAAATCCCCTTAAGGTGGCCAATCAAATAGCTCATCCTATTGAGGATTTCCTTTTTGGTCTTAGGGGTTAAAAGGGTTTTCTTTTTTGACATTCTTCCCGTAGCACCCCCCACATAGGGGTACGCATCATTTATAACAAGAATGGGCTTTTGATGTCAAATAGGCACCCGTAGGCGCCTATTTGCTCTTTCGAGGCCCAGAACCATTCGGTTCGGGCTAAACTCCGCAAGGAAGAGACAAGAGAGCACCCGTAGGCGCCTATTTGTCCGTGCGAGCTTGTGAGCACGAAACAAGAAGGGTTGAGGTAACTGCTCCCCCTGTTCCCTGATCTCTGGTCTCTGATCTCTGGCTAGCTACTTAGCCACCGACTTTAGCCGGTCAACCAGCTTCTGCTTATCAACCCCGCCGGTGGAGAAGAGATCTCCGTTAATCACGATCCCCGGCGAAGCCATAATTCCATACTTCTGCACCAGCTCCTGTCCCTCAGGGGTGGTCATATCAATCTCTTCCACCTTCACATCGGGAAAGTCAGGAAGGATCTCCTCAAGTATCTTCTTGGCTTCCTCACAGTTGTGGCATCCTACCATCGTTAAAAATTGAACTTTAGTCATATCACTACCTCTCAAAAGCACCAACCCTGCCTATCGGCAGGCAGATAACCATAGACGCTTCCGATCGGTTATGGTTTTTCACCTCCTTCTTGCTTGCAGCCCCGCCCAAAATATCTTTAAGGCCCGGGACTTACTCCTTATTAGGATACATGTCGTCAATTATCGCCTGCAAGTGGGCTTCATGCTTCGCCCCCACCTTATGAGCGATCGCCTTGGCGTAATAGGGCTTCAGATCGGGCAACCCCTTACCCTCCAAGATCTCCCCAATGCATTCCCCACAGGGGTGCTCACCGTTCAAGATGTCCTGCCGGCAGGTGCACTCCTCCTCTTCGATACAGTAGGAGCACGGGCTTACCAAACAACAATCGTATTTGCCTTCCTTGGCTAATTCCCCGCGAATGCTGTCGGCGAGAGCTTCCCAAGCCCCCCGCTGCCCGGAGACATCCTGATCCTTCAACGCCTTCAGATGGTCTGCCGACGGGGCGGACGGACGGACGAAATAACCAAGGGACATCCCGGCGATTAGCACCAAAGCCAATCCCAAGATTAAACTGCCTTTCAAGATTTTTTCACCTCCTTTGCGGCTCATCTCCCTTCGATCCCTGAAGGAAGTAGTAAACTGCCAAACCAACCGCGGCAGTAGAAATAATCACATTAGTCCAATGAATTCCATGCCCAGCGATAAAGGCCGTGTAAACAAAATACAGGATGGCAAAGACTATAAAATATATACTTAAGGTCCTATTGCTTATTTTTATTTTTGAATACTTTGCAACTTCTTTACCAAATCTTCTTTTTTAATCATCCCCATTGAGAAGAGTTCACCGTTAATAATCAGGCCCGGACTCGACATAATCCTGTATTTTTGGAGCAACTCCAAGCCCTCTTCGGTGGTGGCATTAATCTTTTCAACTTTAAGGTCAGGAAATTGCGGTTGAATCTCTTTGATCATCTCCATTACCAGCTTGCATGTATGGCAACCGGGAACATGGACGAATTGAAGTTTAATCATAGTATTGAAAGTATACCGGATTATCAATCATGCTGGTGTCCCTCCATTTTCTCCATTTGTTCCGGCTCTTTCCTTTTTTTGAGGTAATACCAAAGAACAGGAATCGCAACCAAAGCCAAAAGAACCCAACCGGCGTACTCAGATGAGATCCAATCTCCCACGGCGTGTTCATGTTCAAGGGATATCTCCGCCATTTTTTGGCCAAAGATCCCCTTGATCCACTGGTTCCAAACAACATGGACTATGGAGCGTTCGTACCACTCGTGGGCAACTCCGATCACAAAAATCGCGGCGCCCAAAAACACCAGCGACCAGCCGGTAATCTTTTTAACCAAAACAGCTTTCTTAAACAGCCAGTTGGAAACATTAAATCCGAAAAGAGCGAGAAGCACTGCCAAAATCAAGGGGAGAACGCGGCCGACGCTGTAGACAATCATCAGCATCCACCCATAAAAGATATTCCCGACAAAGACAATGT
The DNA here is from genome assembly GCA_036986255.1 of Patescibacteria group bacterium. Classification (GTDB taxonomy): domain Bacteria; phylum Patescibacteriota; class WWE3; order 9FT-COMBO-53-11; family 9FT-COMBO-53-11; genus BTRF01. The sequence continues at coordinate 7,691 of BTRF01000004.1, forward strand.
CGGCCAAAAGCAGATAGTGAAGAGGGTTCGGGCAGCTTACTCCAGCATTCCCCAGAAAGAGGCCGAGCAGAAAAACCTTCCAGTAATCGTTCTTTTGTTTTTGGATGAAATCCGGCTGTTTAGCCCCTAAGCTTGGTACTACTTTCGCCTTTATGAGGCCTAGTTCTGACAAACCCCAAACGAGAGAAATAACACCGCCGATCGCGAAAAAGATTTTGCTCAGGACCGATACCTGACTTATTATTTCATTAAGATTAAGCGCTTTACCAAGGGCGGCCAGAGCGATTCCGTAAATAGAGAGCGTAACGCTGAGGCCGGCGGCAAACCAAAGCGACATCAGCAACCCCTTTTTGAAGCTTTCTTTTATGGCAATCGGAATAATGATAAACACCAATGGGAGCGTGCAGGGTAAAAAGAGCATGGAAAGGCCCGTAAAAAGAGCGAATGTGTAATTGACAGCAGCAGCAGCAGCTTCGGTATTAAAAAGGTAATAAAAACCAAAACCCACCACCCCAAGGAACGCAATAAGCGTTAAGACTAGGCCAAGCTTGGAACGCTGAATCTTCGATCTCGGAGGCATGCTTGGCTGTTGAGGTTCTTTCATTGAGTGATCCATATTTTATTTTCTTCCCTAGGGTTCTTTCTACTATCCTTCCCCGTTATACCCCCCTCACAGGGGTACGTATCATATATAGCAAGAATGGTCTTTTAATGTCAAGAGTGCACACGAGCGAAGCGAGGCGCACTCTTGTGCTTCCGAACGCAGTGAGGAAGGAACAATAGTGAGCAACGCAGGCGCCTATCCCTCAACCCTAAAGGCTAGAGTACTGCTCCCCCTGGTCTCTGATCTCTGATTTCTGGCTAGCTACCGTCTGCCGGCTAATGACTACCCGCCGATTCCTTTTCTGAGTCCTTCTTCTTCGAAAGCTTCTCTTTAGCAAGGTACCAAACTGCAGGACCAAGGATCAGACCGCCCAACAGGGCAAAGGCAGGCTTCTCGGTTTTCTTCGCAATCTCGAAAACCCCTCTCCCCTCCGCCAAACCCCTGCGGCATTCCTCACAAACTTTATCCAAGTGACCCTCATCTAAATGTACGCGGCATTCGCAGGTGTTGTTGGGAAACATCCCATCCGTCAAGCACTGCGTGCAGGCCGGGACGATACAGCACTCGTATTCGGCCACCTGACTTCCCCCCACATCTCCGAACCACCTCGTCCAACCGCTGTGAACAGGGGTATTCAGAAACCAGTAATGACCGTAAAACCCCCACACCACAATAACAGCCCCCGTCAGGATCAAAGCCCAAGCAGTGGTCTTTTGGATGGCGGCCTTTTTCTTCAAAAACCATATCGAGGCATTTACTCCCACAATCGCAAGAATTGTGATTGCCAAGAGGGGCAGAAATCTCCCCAAGCCGTTCACGGCTTGGAGGCCCGCTCCGTAAACAACGCTCCCGCTAGCGGCGATGTAGGTCAAAATCACATAGGTTGCGGGATTCGGGCAAGCAATTCCGGCGTTGCCCAGAAAGAGGCCCATAAAGAAGGCCTTCAAGTAGTCCCCCTGCTTCTGAATAATTTGGGGAGTCTCCTTGCCGTAGGAAGGAAGTTTAAGACGGAGAAGACCAAGCTCCTCCAGCCCAAAAAGCAGAGCCGCCGTCCCTGCGACCAAGTACATCCACTTGCCGATCTTTTCCAAACCCAAAATCTTACCGGCCCAAGCCACAATCACCCCGTAAATGCTTAAGGTGATGATCAGCCCCAGTCCAAAGAGAATCGCCATGAGCAGCCCCTTCTTTGGATTCTGACCCATTGCCAAAGGGACAATCACGAAGACAAGAGGAAAGGTGCAGGGAAGCACAATCATGGAGAGCCCGGCCGCAAAGGACAAGGTCAGACCTACCGTCTGGCCGGGAGTGGAGGCCAGCCAAAACAAACCCACCAAAAAGATCGTCGTAAGAAGGAAAAATGCGCCAATAAGGTAAGCCCGCGTTTTCTTCTGGGCCGGGCTCAGTTCTCGAGAGGGTACGGTTCTTTCCACTTCTCCAGTTGTACCTTAATTGGAAGGTAAATTGCAATCAGTTGCTGGCCACCACCTGCCAACTACCGCTTTCTTAAAGTCAAAGTTCGCGCCCCGACGACAAACTCGTAGATCGGCCCTCCCACAAATCCCCAAGAGAACCCCCAAACTATCTCCGTCAGGGGAACGTGGCCAAAGAGGAGAATCCCCTGCGAAGTACCGTAAAGCTTCCAGATTTGCGCTAAGACTTGATGGACCTCCGTAAACAAGCTCAAGGGAATAATATAGATAACAAACATTACCAAGGCCACCAAGACTCCCGAGCCAACCGCATTAAGCCAGAGATCGGGGCGGAATAAAAGCATTACTGCCCCGGCGATAATCATTCCCAAGGAGCTGGCATAAATTGAGTTAACCCCCAGGAAAGTATTCAAACCTATCAGCACCCCCGCCAGAATCAGTCCAAAGACGAGAAGGAACCACTCCTTTTTAAGCTTCTTTTTTTCGCAAAAACAGATCCAATTGACAAAGACAACTTCGTAAATGACGGCGGCGATTCCCCCAATCGCAAAGCCGAAGATAAGATCCTCAAAACCGCCCACGGGAAATTGAACCAAAATATGCGGCTGCCAATAATCCTTAAAGTACCAGTATTCGGAGAGGGGGCCAAAAACCGCCGCAACCACACTAAGCACGAGCATCTCCCTCCGCAAGGACTTCTTCCGAGCAAACAAAGCCCCCCAAACCAAGAGGGAGAGTACTCCAAGGATTAAGTACCCAAACTTGTAAACGAAGTCATAGAACATCCCCATACACAGGACCAAGTCCTAAAGAACCATAGGGGCAGAAAATGCTCTGCCCCGCGGTTTTCACTGGTTCTCTTCGCCTTCGCCGTTCTGGTTATTCGGGCTCTCGTTCTGCTCGCTGTTGTCCCCGTCCCGGCCGCTCTTGCTGGATTTCTCTACCTCACGGCTCTTTTCCTCCGCCGCCTCTACCTCCTGCTGAGCTCCTTCCAGCGCTTCCTGGGCCTCGTTCGCGGTTTTCTCGAGCTTCTCATCCGCCTGATCGGCCGCTTCGGCCGCAGCTTCCTTGGATTCCTCCTGCGCCTCCTCTAAGCGCTCAACGGCTTTCTCGGCCGCTTCAGCTGCTTCCTCAGCCTCTTCTTCCAGCCGCTCCGCCTTTCTTTCGGCGGCTTCCAACTCCTCCTCAATCCGGCGCTCATGCTCTTCCCGCGCCGCATCGGCCGCTTCTTCCTGGGCCTCCAAACCGTCCAAACGGGCCTTAACTCCCGCGATCTGAGAACGCAGCGTGGCTACCAGATCCTCGTTACCGGCCTTTTGGGCAACCTCCAACTGAGCTTTGAGATCTTTCTTTTGAGTCTTAAGCTGGGCCTTGGCCGCCTTAAAGGAGTTCTCCAAAGCAGTTTCGGCCTCTTCAAACTCATCGTCAATCTGCTTGGCGAGGGCTTCAACCTGCTCACCCCGCCCAGCCAGAGTCTTGGCCAGGTCGGCCGCAGTCTTCCTTTGACCGGTGAGGTTGGCCAAAGCCACATCCAATCCCGGGGCATCAACGCCTTTCTGCGAAAGTAGGGCATCAACCTCGGCAACTCGCTCACTCGCAAAAGTAGTCGTAAGCGTCATCCTATCTTTAAGGTTAAAGGTCAGCAAACTTTGAATCCGTTCAAAAAGAAGATCAAAAGTATATCCAAAACTTCCGGGCAAAACTCCCGGGTCCGGGAGAGCCGCTCCATCCGCAGTGGTCCCATGGGCCTGAACCCCTCTTCCTCCGGCAAGGAGAATCAAACCAAATCCTAAAATCACTAATGCTTTCCGCATCCTTTATTCACCCCCTTTCACATTATGACAACTCTTTGTTTACTAAATTTTGGGGAGGTTTACCGGAGAGGACATCCAAGATAGCTTGCGCTGCCAGAGTAGACATAGCCCCCCGCGCCTCATTGGTTGCCGAGGCGGTGTGGGGAGTCAGGACAACATTCTCCAGATCGGCCAGGCCCGGCGCCAGACGGGGCTCCTCTTCGTAAACATCCAAAGCCGCCCCGGCGATGGTCTTGCTCTTAAGAGCTTCCACCAGCGCTTTCTCATCCACCACGGGCCCGCGGGAAGTATTAATAAGGTAGGCCGTCTTCTTCATCAAAGACAACTTTTCCGCATCGATCAGGTGGCGGGTAGCAGGGAGAAGAGGAACATGAATGGTAACGAAATCAGCCTCGCTGAGAAGATCATCGAGTTTACTCTTGTAAGTAGCCTCAAACTCCTTCTCAAAATCGGCGTTCTGCTTAACATCGTAATAGATAACCTTCATCCCCATTCCCTTCACAGCCATCTCCGAAATTCGGGAGCCAATACGGCCCAACCCCACCACGCCGAGCGTCTTGCCTTTAATCTCGGTTCCCAGAAGAAGCATCGGTTCCCAACCTTTATAGTTGCCGGCGCGGGTAAAGCGGTCGGCTTCGGGAATGCGCCGGCCAATTGCAAGAAGAAGCCCAAAGGCGTGCTCCGCCACCGCCTCGGTCAGAACCCCAGGGGTGTTGGCAACATAAATCTTCCGCTGGGTCGCCGCTTTCACATCGATATTGTCAAAACCCACCGCATAGTTGGCGATGACTTTCAGTTGGGGACCAGCGGCATCCATCAACTCGGCGTCGATCTTATCGGTAAGGAGGGGGAGAAGAGCATCTATGCCTTTAACTTTCTCGAGAAGCTGAGCCCGAGGGATCACCTGGTCCTTGTCGTAAACCTCAAGGTCGACCTTTCCCTCTAAAAGCTTCAACCCTTCATCCGGAATTTCCCTGGTAACGAATACGCGCGACATTCTAATTAAAAGAGTAGACCTTTTGTTCCCTAATTTTCAACTCTTGATCAGCCTAGCTCCGAATCTTGAACCCAATCAACCCTTGGCCGAAATCTTCAACCATGAGAGTCTCCAAGGCCTTCTCACCGCCATCGAAATACTCGGAGAAAAACCGGTTCCAAAGGGCCTCGCGGGCATGATAGGTGTATTGAGGAGCATCCAAACCCGCCGCCAGAGAAAAAACGTTGTCTTCGAAGTTAAAGGAAGTAAACTTCCCATCTCCTCCAGAGGCGGATCCGCCTTTGGTGGCGAAAAAACCGGCCAAATGGGCCTTGCCGGCCCAAAAAGAAAGTCCGGGGGCGGACTCGCCCAACTTGGCCAAGTCGGCGACGGCCTTGCTCCAATGAAGCGCTTCTGGGGAAACGCGGGGATTGAGCAGTCTCGGGTCGCCGGGGTCCTCTTTGGCAAGATAGCGCTGCATAATTATCCACGAGACAATATTTTCAACCACCGGAGCGGAATCGCGAACATCACCCCTCAGAGCAGAAACAAACTTTGAGGCGAAGGATTCCTTATCCCCCGCCAAAGTTTCAAAGGACGCCCCACCTTCGGCGGAGCTATCTTTGCCCGCTATACGGGCAGAGGACGCCCCACCTTCGGCGGAGCTATCTTTGCCCGCTATACGGGCAAAGTAGCGGGCGTAAAAGGAGACCTCGTTTAAATAATGGAACATCATCGAGAACATCCTCGTTAAAGCCCCCGGCGTATACTCAATTGGGATGATGATTACCACTCCCAACTCTTTAAGATGGGTAGTGTTGTGAAACTTCTTCTTGACAAAATTAAGCGCGGACGAGCCCCACTTTTTAGGATCAAGAATTCTAACCACAATCTCTCGACTCTCAAAGTCGTCGGGCTGGAGTTCCGAGAATGGGGAAAAAAAGACCTCATTCTGCCACTTGCGTTCTTCCAAAAACCGCAAGGCCGAATAGACTTCGAACAGATCCTCTTTCTCAAGAAGTTTATCCACCGAATCGTAGCCAAGCTGGCTCAAAATATTCTTCGGGGGGTTTTTTTGGAAGAACTCTTTCGCCTTTTCCCTCTTAAGAAAAAGGCCTTTGGGAGGGGCCACAATCTCGTAGGCTCGGGCAAAGAGCGTTTGGATGGTTGAGTGATCCTGGAGATCGGGTTGAGCAAAGATCTCCAATAGCTCCTCTTCAACCTTCTTCGCCTGATCTCGCAATACCTCCAAGACCTCCGTGTAGGAAGAATTTTCCGAAAGACCAACCTGAGAGAGAACCGCCGATCTTTCGGACCGAATGTGCTCTAGGAACTGCTGGGGAAGATCTTTCTTTCCCGTAAACTCCCCCATCTCCTCAGAGAGTCTCTCCAACTTTCCTTTGGTTGTTCCTAACAGCTTAGCCAGTTCATCCATAATCTAGAGTATCTCTTCAAGACTATTTTCTGTATCTCCCCTCACTTCAAGCGGGAAACCTTCTTCTCCAACTCCTTCCGCTTAAGCAGGCCTCCCTGAGCCCCAATCTGCTGGGTAACGGATTCGGCGTTGATCGTTCCCCACTTCAAAGCTTCTCTAAGAGGTTTCTCCAAAGCCAGCGCGGAAGTAAGTCCGGAAGAAAAAGCGTCGCCGGCCCCCGTCCTCTCAATCGCCTTAACTTTTGTAGCCGGCTGAAAGATAAACTCCTCCTCCCCGGAGGCGTAGGCGCCGTTAGGGCCATCCGTTACCACCGCGATGCGAGGACCGAGATCACGCAAGCGTGAGAGAAGCTTGCGCTCCGACTTAAGCGCCTGTCCAATACCCAAAATACGGCCAGCCTCGTCGCGATTGACAACCAAGGCCTCCGTAAACTTAAGAAGCTTGCCGAATGCCGACAACCCCTCCCTAATCTGATAGGAACCGGGGTTAAAGACCAACCGCGCCCGACTCTCCTTAACATACTTTAGAAAGGGTTCGTGAAAGTAACCATGGTCAGGAGCGAGGGAGGAGAAATAAGTCCAAGGAGCATAGACGGAGGGCACTTCATAGCGGCGGGGCTGGTGCTTGGTAATAATGGTCCTCTCCCCCCCGCTGGAGATGACAATATTTACATTGGTGCCCTGCTTTTTATCAACCTCAACCAACGATGTATCCACCCCCTCTTTCTTAAAGTTGTTCATAATCTCCTTCCCAAAGAGATCGTCCCCAACGTGGGTGTAGATGGCGGTTTTAAGACCGAGGCGGGAGGCCCCTACGGCCACGTTGGCGGCATTGCCGCCGAAGGTTAGATTAAAACCCTTACTGGTAATTTTAGCAGCGGTGGCCAGACACAGCTCACACTGCTTATCCCCATGCAGCTGACAATGCACGTCCGTCTTGTCCTTTTCAGGAAACGTGAAGATATCTACGGTGCAATCACCGATGGTAAGAAGATCAAAATCGCGGGAAACTCCTTCAGGACTAGCCATCAAACTTAGAATACCACTATCAAAAGTTGGAATCCATCCCTTTCAAGAACCTTAACCCTAAGGGTTAAGGGGTTATGGGGTGGGAGTTGCGCAGGCCAATGAAAGCAAGCATCGCCCCTTTCCGCCTGTCCCTCCTGTTAGAGAAGAAAGCCCTATCACAGTGGGTGCACTCATCGGAGAGGTGGATATTATCGGGTTTCAACCCACCTGCTACCAACTGATCGAACACGACCCCTTTGAGATCCACTGTTGGTTTGGGCTTTGACTCTATCACTTGCAAACTTAGGGTCTTGGACGCGCAAAAAAGATCAGCCACATCTCGATCAACCTCAAAACATCCGCTTTGAATATGGGGACCGACTGAAACAAGCACTTCCTCAAGATCAACTCCTTCAAGCGCCAAAGCTCTAACCGTATTGGGAACAACTCCGGCCAGAATCCCCCGCCATCCGGCGTGAGCCAGAGCCGCTGCTCGAGCCCGCGGCTCGAAGAAAAACACCGGTAAACAATCGGCAAAAGTGCCGAAGAGGTAGAGCTCCGGCGTAAGGGTGTAAGCGGCATCATACTGTTGATAGGATAATTCCACGGATCCGCCGCTCCGGTTGATCTTCTGAACCCGATCGCCATGGGACGCCATCAACCCAACTCTCTGTAACTGGTTGCCCCCAAGTTTGCTCCAAAACCGCTTTCGGTTCTCATCCGCACCGCCTTCCCTAAAGGTAAAGGACATGTTCCCCGCTCTCCTTAGAGAGAGCCCGTGATGGAGGTTGGGAAACCGGTTAAAAAGAGGGGACTGCCAAATCTGCATCTTCGCTTATTCTAACGGTAGACCGTCTCAATTATCACTCTAGGAAAGGGGGACGCTTTCACCAGCTCCCGCCGCCGCCGCCGCCGAAACCGCCTCCTGAAAATCCACCACCTCCGCTAAATCCGCTCCCCCCGCTGGAGGGGTTAGAAGGAAGAGTAGAGGCAAAAGAGCGCGTCATCTTGTTCATGGAGGAGGTAAAGCCAACCAAACTGAAGGCGGAGTAACCGACGTACCAACTCGGTTCAGGCGGCTTAACTCCTAACTCCTCGAAGGTCTTAGCCCACTTGTCCACCACCCCAAAGACCATGGCATAAGGCAGAAATTCGTCAAAGCGGTTGATCCGCTCGTTAAACTCCTGCTGATACTTCTGTGCGGTGGAGATGAAAAGCTTAAAGCCGCTGGCCCGCCGCACCGCTTCCGTCCCCCGGGCGCTCTTCTTCGGCATTAGAGGGGCAAAAATAATAAGGAGAATTCCTAAGATCCAAAGCGGAGCAAACCAGGAAAGATCAGTAATGGAGAAGAGAACCGTAACTGCAAACAAAGCCCCAAGCAGACCCCCTCCTACCAAAAAGTATCTGGTCTTGACCTTATCCGGCGGCCGGGTGAAGTAACCCTCCTTAGTCATCTTCCCATAAAGCTCTTTTGTGATTTTCTCCAACCGCGAGTAGAATTTATTCTTAAGGTCGGAGAGCAGTACCCGATCCCCCTTCTTGAAGATACCGCGCAAAATCTCAAGCTCGTACTCGGCCAAGTCCGGGTCCCCCTCAAACTTTTTTCGCTTTTCAAAAGAGTAAACCGACCTCTTTCCGGGCTTTGTTTCCACAATTTTCAGGTAACCGCGGACGGCCAAATCCACGATCGTCGCCGAGATATCTCGAATGTCCACCCTCTCGTCAACCAGGGTTCCCACCTCCGCCGGGCGAAGCCCTTTTGGCGGCTCAAACTCAACAACCACCGTTTGCTTGGCAAAAAGCGGCTTGACCCCTTCCTGAGCCTTTGGATCTTCTATAACGTGGCCCTTGTACCACATATCCCGTCCGTGCCTCCACCAACAGAAAATTACAAAAACAAATGCCCCCAAAGACCCAAGAATCGCCCACAGGGTTTTAAGGAGATCGCCCAAATAAAAGGGGTTGGAGACCAAGTCCTTAGGGAGTTTGTTGACAATAGTCAACCCTTCGTAAAAGGACAGGGGGCGTGTGGTTGCAAACCTGCCAACCCCGCCTTGAATCGAGGATGTACACTCCTGCTCTCCTGAGCCAAAGCGCCCTGTAAAGCAAACAACATCTTGGATTTCTCCACCCTCTAGAGTTACGGTTGCCGCGACCAATTCGATCGGAACCGGCCAGTCAGTACCAGTAACATCCCAGTAAAACTCATCACGGTCATCAAAGCGGGTAACCACCCTTCCTACTTCGTAAGTGATTTTGTAAGTATGCTCTCCGACGATGGTCCGATCCGGATCCCCGATCCTCACCTTAACCGTCTTTCCCGGCGAGGTAACCTTGATATCCGCTCTCTCCCCATCCTGCTCAACGCTGATAAGCTTAAACCTGATATCCTCGGTCGGAATCGTCCGGTAAATCCCATGCTTCTGGGTATCTCCAAAATCAACTACCATCGTTTCAACAACTTGAACCTTGCCGCTCTGAGGGATAAAAATATCAGAATTAAAACTTGTAACTGCCCATTCCTCCTGAGCCGAGACTGGTTTTGGGAGAAGCAAAAGGAAAAAAGCTAAAAGAAAGATCAGGCGTTTCACATGGCCAGTTTATCAATTAAATGGATAACGATTGTGAGGTCGCGTCCCAGGCCGTGGTATTATTTAGGCAGATCGGAAGATAAGGAGGCAGAGGTGCTTCAAAATTTGGATCCGCGTTTGATTAGAGCTCAGATTGAGAGCATCCAAAGCGTAATCAAAGACCTGAGCCAAGACGCTCGTGGCGCTTTGGCCAAGATCGAGGTTGAGGGCGAGAACGAAGAAGTCTATCGACAGATCCGCCGCTCCCTAGTCTCGGTCATGGCCACCATTGATCTGATGAATAACCTTCTTATCATTGCGCTCGATCCCTACCTCCAAGAGCTGGACGAGCGGGAGAAGGACCAAGCCCAACGCTAACCCGTTGGGTCTTTTTCTTGCCTTGACGCCAGAAACTAAAGCGCTTATCATTGGGGAGAAAAACCCAATCAGAAAGGAGGCGGAAATGGCCCGCAATTCGGATCCCCGTTTGATTAAGAGGCGAATCAAGAGTCTTCAGATTGTTCTAAAGGGTTTCGATCGAGAGTTCAACGAGGCCCGGGCGAAAATTAAGGACCGTAATGTTGTGCGCGCCCTGATCTCACTCAAGATTGCAGTGGGTTATATGGACGACCTTCTTCAAATCATACTGGAAGACTACCTGCAGGAGCTGTCCAAACGCATCGCTGAACTGGAGGAGGATTAAATGCCCCCGAAGTATCAACGCGTCGTTCTCAAGATTACCGGAGAAGCTCTCAAAGGAAGAGGGCAGGTTTTTAACCGCAAGGCGCTTGATTTTCTGGCCGGCGAGATACGCTCCGTGCACAAGGATGTTGAGCTTGCGATTGTGATTGGAGGCGGCAACATCGTTCGCGGCCGCTACCTTATCCAAAACTTCCAAACCACGCCGGTCACCGCCGATCATATTGGGATGACGGCCACAATCCTAAATGCCCTTCTCCTTGAGGATTTCTTGCAGCGGGCGGGGATGGGGACGCGGATCCTAAGCTCCTTACCAATCAACGCAGTGGCGGAGCCGTATGTCTTCAAGAGGGCCAAAAGGCATCTGGAAAAGGGCAGAATAGTCATTCTTGCCGCCGGGACCGGAAACGCCGGTGTCACAACCGACACGGCGGCAGTTCTGCGGGCATCTGACCTAGGGGCGCAGATTATGCTCAAAGGGACAAAAGTGGGCGGGATCTACGACCGCGACCCGGTTAAGAATCCCAATGCCAGGTTTATCCCGAAACTAGCCTATCAGAAGTTCCTAGAAATGGAGTTGGCGGGAATCCTTGATGAAACGGCCGTAGCCCTAGCCAAGATGAAGGGAATCCCCATCCTGGTCTTCAACTTGTTTGAAGCGGGCAATCTTCTAAAAGCTGTAGAGGGGGTTCGAATCGGCTCACTCATAAGCTAAACTATCAACGCTCATCGCACCCTGATGAGCGTTTTTCTTTCTGGAGCTGACCCACCCAAGGCCCGTTCCCCGGCGAAACTTTCTCTCATAACGCTAGGAACACTTCTATAGAATTGTCCTGACCATTCCAAGATGGCGGGTTCCAACAAGTCAGGCCCCGTGGTATCATTTGGGGAGAAAATCTAAAGATTGGGAGGGATAGATGGAGGCTTTCAATTTGTGGTACGCAGCCGGATCGCTGATTGCAGCGGCCGTAACCGGCCTTGTGATCCTTGTTTACTTTCCCGTGAGCGAGCTCATCGGACGAAACAGGTTTGAAGCGATCTTCGGCTTTCCGCCGCCCAAAGGCAAAAGAGGCCCCGGTTCCCGGCCGATCGCGTGGGACAGGCGGCAAAAGGTTAGTTCCTACCTTTCAGCCACTGCCTACGAGATGAACATTCATCGGAAGGGGAGACGCTTCTGCCTCAAGTGGGCTTTCAAAGCGCTTGCAAGCCTCGTTGAGCTGGAGGACGAGCAGTACAGGGAGTACAAGACAGGGATGGTCAAGGAGCTGTGGAGGCTGTTCCGCAGGTTCATCTCCTACCATACAGGATACCTGCGGGAACGGAGAAAGTTCCGCCGCGCCTACGAGCTGGCCGAACGCTTCGGCTTTGCGGTGCACGACGACTATCGCTTCTATGCTCAATTTGAGACTGAGCGAAAGATCAAGGAGCTCAAGCAAAGGACCAGTAGACCGAACCTGATAGGGTCCAGGTAAGAACGAGAGACGGTATCTACAAGCAACGGACTACCTCCGTTGCTTTTTTTTAAGAGTTTTCCCGTCGGCAGGGAGGTTTGCCTTTGCGCTGTTAGCTTTGCTACCTTTACACAGTGGTAAATCTGCGAAACAGACAAGGCCTATCATTCATTATCATCCTTATTGTGTTGGCGGCAATTGCGGGAACCGTGGCCGTTGCTCTCAATTTCTTCGGCGGAAGCAGCGTAAGCGACTTACCCCAATCCGACAGCAGCACGTTACCCAACCTCTACACCCAAGCCGGTCTTCCGGTATACCCCAATGGAACAGTTACAGACTCAAGGCAAGGAGATATCCTCCAGGCCGGTGTCCAGGTAACTTGGGAAACTTCCGATGACATGGCAACTATAACTAGCTTCTTTGATTCTGAAATGATATCCCGTGGGTTTACTTCCACTGATGTCTTGCCAGGCAACGAATTTGCATCCTACGCTGTCTACACCGACGGGAACAAGCGATTCAGCCTAACGGTCACCAAAATCGGAGAGACATCAGACAACAAGATTCACGTCGTTTACTCAGAGCCTTAACCCTGCTACTTCTTCAGTAGTTCAGACAAGAGAGAAATTAATGTTTGGGCGGTTTTTCTTACAGAGACGAGAGGAGTTTCTTTCCTACTTAAAGATTATCTTTTTAAGCTCCTCTGTGACCTTGAGGGGATTATCTGATTTCC
>BTRF01000005.1:0-20004 GCA_036986255.1 Patescibacteria group bacterium
CAGTACGCTGTACTCCCGGGGAAGGGTAAGACGGTATCCGCGCTTAAGAAGGCGGGCGGCTCGGTTGAGGAAGTCTTTTTGGCTACAGACCCGGATCGGGAAGGGGAGGCGATCGCTTGGCACATAGCGCAAGTGCTGGCGAACAGCAAACAGCAAACAGCAAACAATAAGAAAAAAGCCGTTAGCCGTACGCCGTTAGCCGTACGGCGCGTCAGCTTCCACGAGATTACCGAAGGGGCGGTGAAGGAGGCCTTTGCACATCCTCAGGATATCAATCAAAATTTAGTTGATTCACAGCAAGCGCGGCGGGTTTTGGATCGGTTGGTCGGCTACAAGCTTTCTCCTTTGCTGTGGAAGAAGGTGCGCTATGGCCTCTCCGCCGGTCGGGTGCAATCGGTAGCGGTGCGGGTGATTGTAGAGCGCGAGCGGGAGCGTGAAGCTTTTCATCCAGAGGAGTACTGGGAGATTGAAGCGGAGCTTCAAAGCATACAGCGAACAGCGAACAGCGAACAGCAGGAAAAAGAAGATAGGACCGTTAGCTCTTTCCGGGCCAAACTGGTTCAAAAAGATGGAGAGAAGATTAAAATCCCGGATCAGGAGAGTGCTGACGGTGTTGTTGCACAGTTGAAGCAGGCTGCCTACGAGGTTATGGAGGTGACGGAATCCCAACGCCGGCGGAATCCTTTCCCTCCCTTTACAACCTCTACCCTTCAGCAGGCGGGGGTGAATGTTTTCGGGTATTCAGGGAAGCGCACCATGCGGATCGCCCAGTCGCTGTATGAAGCTGGTTTAATTACCTACCATCGAACGGATTCGGTTACTTTGAGTGACAAAGCCCTTCGAGCTATTCGTGATTTTGTCGGGAGTAAGTTTGGCAGCAAGTACCTACCTCAGTCTGCTATCAGGTACAAGACCAAAGTGCGATTGGCGCAGGAGGCCCATGAGGCTATTAGACCTACCAAGGTAGAGCTTACGGCGGAGAGTTTATTAGAGGTTGGCGGGGATGAGAAGAAACTTTATGAGCTGATCTGGCGAAGAGCAGTCGCTTCCCAGATGCAGCCGGCGATCTATGAACAGGCGGGTGTGAAGATCAAGGCCGGTGAGTATCTTTTGGGAGCTAACGGTTCAAGACTGATCTTTGACGGGTTTATAAAAGTGATGGGAAGAACGGGAGAGGATAAGGAACTACCGGAGTTGAAAGAGGGGGAGATTCTGGATCTTATCAAACTTCTACCGTCCCAGCACTTTACCGAACCTCCTCCCCGCTATACCGAGGCAACCCTAATTAAGAAGCTGGAGGAGGAAGGGATCGGACGGCCTTCCACGTATGCTCCGATTATCTCTACCATTCAGGACCGCAACTATGTTTCCAAAGAGGGTCGGGCTCTTAAGCCCGAAGACGTGGGGTTAATCGTTAACGATCTTTTAGTTTCCTACTTTCCTGACATAGTCGATCTCTCCTTTTCGGCTAAAATGGAGAGAGGGTTAGATAGAGTTGCCGGCGGAGAGGAGGATTGGGTGGCTCTCGTGCGGGATTTTTACGGACCGTTCTCTGAAGAACTCAAGAAAGCCGAGGAAAATATCGATAAATCTTCAATGACCACCATCAGCGAGACGGATGAGAAATGTCCCGAGTGCGGCAGTCCTCTGATTATTAAATTAGGGCGCTACGGCAAGTTTTATTCCTGCTCCACCTTTCCTAAGTGTAAGTACTCCCGGCCCTTCATCGAAAAGATTGGGATGAAGTGCCCCGAGTGCAAGGAGGGTGATGTGATTGTGAGGAGGACCAAGCGCGGGAAGACCTTTTACGGGTGTAGCCGGTATCCGGATTGCAAGTTTGCGAGTTGGAAAGATCCCCGCCGGGAGGCAAAGCAGGACTCCCCTCAACCTATAACGAGTTAACCCTTAAGGTAGGCGCCTCTTCTAAAGTTGCTTTCCTTCCCCTTTTGTTGTACATTTCGGATGAATCCAAATAATGGAGGAAGGAGAAATAGTATGGTTGGAGACGGCTGTTCCTGCTCTGTGGGATGCCACGAGGAGGTCTCGCTGTCCGTGCGGGCGGTTCTTCGCCGCCGCGACGGAAAGATTCTTCTGCTTCAGCGTTCCTTGGATGGGGTTAAGAGCAACCCGGGCAAATGGGAGATCCCTGGAGGGCTGACCGAGTTTTTAGAGGACGTTATCCCGGCTCTCAAGCGCGAGGTGAAAGAGGAGACCGGTTTGATTATTTACCCCAGTTCAACCCGGCCGCTGACCTTTGTTTCGGTGGTGAGCGGAACCGGGAGGCATATCGCCCACGTCTTTTTGTGCGAACGGTTTCGAAGAAGTCGGGGTTTGGAGGGGGATATTACCCTTTCCGAGGAGCATCAGGACTCTCGCTGGGCGACGGTGGAGGAAGCGCTAGACCTTTCTCTAGTCCCAACTACCCGTGAAGTGCTTGAGTTTCTACTGGAGTGAAAGATGAAACAATCCTTGCTTGAAGAACATTTTTTCGATGAGCTTTTATCTTTGCTGCAGGTTAACTCCCAACCCGGGAAGCTGATCAACATCGATACGATTGACGGCGGAGGGAACTCAACTCAGGCCGCCTTTTTGTGCGATTATCTTCGGGATACTCATGGAGTGCCTGTCATTTTGACCCGGGAACCCACGGATGATCAGATCGGCTTCAAGATTCGCGAGGTTCTTCAGAAGCAGTGGCAGTTGCCGCCGGTCCCTTTTCAGCTTTTGTTTTCGGCCGATCGGGGGCACCATCTTGACACGCTGATCTCTCCGGCTTTAGAGAGAGGGGATTGGGTAGTGACGGCTCGCTATGCGCTCTCCACGCTGGCTTTTGGGATGTCTCATGGTATTCCTGCCTGGCAATTGCTGGCGATGAATATCAGCTATCCTTGGCCAAACCTCAATCTTGTTTTGACCGTTTCGCCTGAGGAGTGTCTGCAGAGGAAGGTCAAACAGCAGGGGCAAAGGAAGTTGGAGCTTCATGAGGTCCGGGAGACTTTGGAGAAAACGTTGGAGATCTACCAGCTGTTAGCCGGTTTGATCCCCTGCACTGAGTTGGTTGACGGCACGGGAACCGAGGCCGAAGTCTTCGCCCGCGTGCAGAAGATTGTGGATGAGAGATTGTTGCCCTGAATCCTTTTGGATCCAGGGCTTTTTTTGGACTGATAAACTTTACTTGATGTTGATTGACGGAAAAAAAATTGCCGCCCAAATCGAAACCCGCCTGGCGAAAGAAATTCGCCGCCGCAAAGCCAAGCCCAATCTGGCGGTGGTTTTGGTCGGAAACGACCCGGCTTCTCAAGTCTATGTGCGGAAAAAGGGGGAAGCGGCTGCGCGAGTGGGAATTGGATTTACCCTTTACGAGATAACCCAGCTTTCGCAGAAGCGGGTTCTCACCCTTATTGAGAAGTTAAACTCCGATCCTAAAGTAAGCGGAATTATCGTTCAGCTCCCTTTGCCCGATGAGTTGAATGAGGGGAGGATTATTAGCCGTATCTCTTCGGACAAAGACGTTGATGGTCTGACCCCTCAAAGTCCGTTTACGCCGGCTGCGGCCGGAGCGGTTTTGGAGGTTTTGCGCCGGCAAAAGGTTGAAATTGCCGGTTCAAACGCGGTTGTGGTTGGGAGGGGAAAGGTTGCAGGGTTGCCGATTGCCAGCGCCCTTTTAAAAAACGACGCTACGGTTACCGTAGCCCACTCCAAAACTAAGGATCTCTCCGTTTTCACCTCACAAGCTGATATTTTAGTGAGTGCGGTTGGGCGAGCATGCTTGATCAAACCTTCAATGGTCAAAAAAGGAGCCGCGGTAATAGATGTGGGGATATCACGTGCGGGCAAAAAATTGGCCGGGGATGTGGATCCGGCTGTGGAAGCCAAAGCGCGGTTTATGACCCCTGTGCCGGGGGGAATCGGCCCACTCACCGTTGCTATTCTCCTGGAGAATACCGCCCAAGCATATGATCTGCAAAATATGCACTAGTCTATTAGAGTAGATCAGCGCCGTCTGCGGCGAAGATATTATCTACATGCAGAGGCTAGGCTGCGGCGACGTTTTAGTTACTTCTTGCGTCCAGTTTGGCTAGGCATCCCGGGCGCCATTATTTGGTTGGCAGGCCATAGCGGACGACGTTTGAACCTCAATAAAGACCCTTACTCAACCAACCCCCTTCCCACTCCTCCCTCTTGATAATTCTAAAGTGTGAGATAAAATTAGTTAATCCGAAAAAGAAAGGGGAAGGCTGATGTTGTTCAACTTTTTCAAGATGCTTGAAGACCGCGCGCGAGAGCTGGGTATGGACATAGATCGCCCGGGTACGCCGCCGACCTTAGCTGACGAACTATTCAGCAAAGTCATGGAAGCAACTGAAGATAATGACGAAGGAGACGATGCTGAACAGCCCCTTCAATGAGAGCTTCGAAAGGCCAACCACGTCAGACGTGGTTGGCTTTTTCTTTTTCTCCAGATAATGGCTGGGCATACCGACCGATATTTTTAGCGATTTAACCTAGGGTTTTCTTTTGCAAAAGAGAAATTGACAAAAAAGTATCGGGTGCTACTATAGAAAAAACCCACTAAGGAGGGAGCATGTTAGGAAAGGTCCTCAGAATTGTCTTTTGGACGCTGGTTGTGGCGATGCTTTTGGTACCAGTAGCAGTCTTGGTTTTGCCTGTTGTGGCTGTAATTTACTACGACCTCGACCCGGCTCTTTTAACACTGGGACCGACACCTGGATCGACCGTGGAGTCCAACCTGTGCGGGCTAGGATTTTTGATCTTTATGGTTATTCTCTTAATTGGGTGCTATGCACCCAGGAGATACGGCGTCTAACTAACCCTAGATCCGAAACTCTCGTTTCGGGTCTTTTTTCGTTACCTTTGTTGTGTCCGTACTGGCTGTGCATGTTGATCGAGAACCTTTCGACTGGTGAAAGTATCGCTTTGGACGCCCGCCTTCGGCGGAGCTAGCAAACTCGCTTTGCTCGATTTGTGTGGTAGATTTTAATGAGAGTAAAACCCATACGAATTAAGGAGGAGAAGGATGGAGCAGTATCTTGACGTTTGCAGGGACATCATGGGCCACGGCGTCGATCGAGATGATCGCACCGGCACCGGCACGCGCGCTCTTTTTGGCATCCCCATGCGTTTTGATCTTAGGGAAGGATTTCCCGTCATTACTACCAAGTTCGTGCCGTTTCGCTTGGTTTTGGCAGAGCTTCTTTGGTTTTTGGCGGGTGATTCCGATGTTAGAAATCTCAAGAAGTTGGGGTGCCCCATTTGGAACGGCAACGCCTACGCCGACTACTGGACTCCCAAGGCGCGTTTCCCTGGCGATGCCGGGCGTATCTACGGGGTGCAGTGGAGAAGCTGGCAAGCAGTGGACGGGCGAACCGTTGACCAACTGAGCGAAGTTATCGAAAAGATCGAGAACACCCCGTGGGACAGGCGCCTCATCGTTACCGCCTGGAATCCGGGGGAGACTGACCAGATGTGTTTGCCTCCCTGCCATATGTTCTTCCAGTTCTTCGTGGCTGACGGCAAGCTATCGCTCTCGATGTATCAGCGAAGCTGCGACATGTTTTTGGGAGTACCCTTCAACATCAGCTCCTACGCGCTTCTGCTTTCGCTGATAGCGCAGATTACGCGGCTTGAGCCCTTTGAGTTTGTCCATATCTTGGGGGACGCTCACGTCTACAACAACCACTTTGAGCAGGTAAGGACCCAGATGGAGCGAGAGCCGTGCCGGCTGCCTCAGTTGCGGATTGACCCGGAGTTGAATTCGCTTGAGGCGGTGGTGCAGAGGTACCGCTGGATTCTTGCGAAGGTAGACGAAGGTGCGGACCCGAGGGAACTCTTGGACCAAGTAGCCCATCTCGAGGGCTACGAGCGCCACCCTGCGATCAAGGCGCCTTTGGCGGTGTGATATGAGAATCTCAATCGTTGCCGCAATGGGCAAAAACCGCGTGATTGGCCGAGATAACAAGCTTCCATGGCGGCTCCCCGCGGATATGAAGCGATTTCGCGAGCTTACCCTGGGTAAAGCAGTGGTGATGGGGCGCAGGACCTTCGAGTCGATTGGCCGTCCCCTCTTGAACAGGGTGAATATCATCCTTACGCATGACCCCGCCTTTGAGGCCCGAAACTGCTTAACGGCCTGCTCCGTGGATGAGGTTCTCAGATTGGGAATGTGGCATGAGGAGATCGTGATTATTGGCGGGGCGTCCGTCTATGAGCAGTTTCTCCCCTTGGCGGATGTGATGCATCTTACTTTGATTGATGCCGAGTTTGAGGGGGATGCTTACTTTCCTGCTTTTAAGGGAGAGTGGAATATGGTGGAGGAGCACCGCCGCAATCCGGACGATGCCAATCCCTACCCGTTCAGCTTTACGGTATTTCAAAAAAGGAGAAAGCTTTGATCTTAGGCCCTGTCTGCCTCTCGCAGATTGGGCTTTTTCTTTTATCTCCTAGATCTCCTAGACCTCTGAGGTCTAGAAACTAGCGTTCCCTTACGTGATAATATAGTTGAGTTATGGCGGAGGCAAAGAGCAAAAAACAAACTGCAAGACTGACTATCCCTACTCCAGAAAAACTTCTGGAAGCGGGTGTTCATTTCGGCCATCTCAAGCGCCGCTGGCACCCCAAGATGGCTCCCTATATCTATACGGAAAAGGATGGCGTTCATGTTTTTGATCTGTTTAAAACGCAGGAACGGCTTAAAGAGGCGGCCTTGTTTCTTCGGGATGTTGCTGCAGGGGGAGGGAGCGTTCTCTTTGTGGGAACGAAGCGCCAAGCCCGCGAGATTATTGAGAGGAGGCCCAGCGAGCAGACATTTTTTTCCTCACCGAGCGTTGGGTTGGGGGGCTTCTAACCAACTTCGACTCTGTTAAAAAGAATATCGGAAAACTGGAAGAGCTCTCTCGCAAAGTCAAGGAAAAGGAGTTTTCCCACTACACCAAGAAGGAGCAGCTAATGATTCAGCGGAAGATCGCCAAGCTTGAGCGCCAAATTGGGGGCTTGCGGGGGATGACCAAGCTTCCCGAAGCTTTGGTCTTAGCGTCCGCCCGGAGCGAAGACATTGCCGCTCGGGAAGGCCGGCAGATGGGCATCCCCGTTGTAGCGATTGCGGACACAAATGCCGATCCCTCTTTGATTGATTACCTTATCCCGGGAAATGACGATTCGGCCGGCTCGATCGAGATAATTATCAAGACGCTGGCGGACGCCGTGTCTGTAGCAAGTAAAAGCGGTAAAACTAGTAAAACTAGTAAAGGCAGTAAAGTCAGTGAAGGCAAAAAAGGATAAGCTATAGATGGTTGCTGCGGATCAGATCAAAAAACTGCGGGAGGAAACCCAAGCTCCGGTGATGGAGATTAAAAAAGCCCTGGAAGAGGCCGGTGGGGATGAAGGAGCGGTTCGGAAGATCCTCAAGGAAAAGGCATTGGTTCGGGCCGAGAAGAAAAAAGGCCGGGCCGCCGCGGAAGGAGCGGTCTTTTCTTATGTTCATTCCGGATGCAAGGTGGGGGTTTTACTGGATCTCCGTTGCGAAACGGATTTTGTGGCGCGCACCGAGGTTTTTCAGAAGTTGGGGAGGGAGCTTTCTCTTCAAATAGCTTCGATGGATCCTCAGAGCGTGGAGGAACTTCTTGAGCAGGATTATATCCGCAACCCCGGCAAAAAGATTGCCGATTTGGTCGGAGAAGCCGCTGGAACGGTGGGAGAGAACATCAAGATTGAGAGATTTGCGAGATATGCGATCTGACGTAAATTTTAGGCATTAGAGATTATTGAGAATCAGATGGATGGATTAGAACAGAAATTAGAAGAGGTCATCAGGACGCTTCAAACTGATTTGGCCACCTTTCGCACCGGTCGAGCTACCCCTTCCATGATTGAAGATTTGGAGGTGGAGGTTTATGACTCTCGAATGCTTCTTAAAGAGCTTGCCGCTATTACTGCTCCCGAACCGCGGCAGATTCTCGTTAGTCCTTGGGATAAGGCCGTTATAGTTGAGATTGAAAAGGCGCTGCGGGCTAAAGGTTTTAGCCCGGTGGTGGAGGGGGATTTCTTGCGGGTGGTCCTTCCTTCTTTGACCGGCGAGGAGAGAGAGAAAGTAATGCGTGAAGTTGGCGAGCGGGCGGAGGAGGCCAAGATTGCGCTCCGTTTGGTGCGCCGTGAGGCGGTGGAAAAAGTTGAAGCAGCCGAGAAGAGCAAGGAGATTTCGGAGGATGATGAATTTGTCCAAAAGAAGAAGATAGATGAGCTAACTGAGGAGTTTAATAAGAAAATAGATCAAGTTTCTCAGGAGAAACAGACCCAGATAGAACTCTAGTACATATAAACTATTCTATGGATATACTAAGTCTCGTTAGATTTATACTGCTTCTTTCAATCTTAATCTTTGTTCACGAGGGTGGGCATTTTTTGATGGCCAAGCTCTCCGGCGTAAAAGTTGAGGAGTTTGGCTTTGGGCTTCCCCCCCGCCTTTGGGGCAAGCGGGTTGGAGGTACAATCTACTCTTTGAACCTTCTTCCCATCGGCGGTTTTGTTCGCATGAAGGGTGAGATGGGGGAGACTTTGGGTTTTGGAAGCTCAGATTCGTTTGCCGTCCAAAGCAAGGTGAAGCGGGTGCTGATAGTAGGGGCGGGAGTCTTGGGGAATCTTGTTTTAGCCTGGATTATTTTCTCGGTCTTGGCCGGTTTGGGGACTTCCGTACCGGCCGGCAAGGTTCTCGTTCAGGAGGTGAGAAAGGATTCTCCGGCCGCCGTCGCTGGCAT
Source organism: Patescibacteria group bacterium (assembly GCA_036986255.1). Taxonomy (GTDB): domain Bacteria; phylum Patescibacteriota; class WWE3; order 9FT-COMBO-53-11; family 9FT-COMBO-53-11; genus BTRF01. Next base: position 8,772 of record BTRF01000005.1, read on the forward strand.
CTCCGCAGGAGATTTCATCCTCTCTTTTGAAGGGAAGAAGACGGAAACGGCCGAGGCGCTGTCCCAAATTACCCGGGAGAACCTGGGTCAGGCCTCGGTTTTGGAGGTGGAGAGCGGCGGTCAAATCGGGTCCGTTATCGTGATCCCTCGAGCCGACCCTCCGGAAGGCGAGGGATCTTTGGGGGTCATAATTATCAGCGCCGTTAAGGAAACGCAGGTTTCTTTTTGGAGGGCCCCGTTTTCGGGCTTGGTCTATACTTTTCAGGCCTTGGGAGATATGGTGGGGGGGTTTGGACGGATACTGGTTAACCTTTTCCGGGGGGTCGAAGTTCAGGTGGGAGGGCCGGTGGCGATCTACGCTCTGACTGAGATGTACGCGAGCGGCGGCCTGAAGATTTTTGCCCAGTTTACCGCCCTCCTTTCTCTTAATTTGGTGGTTTTGAACCTTCTGCCCATCCCGGCCCTGGACGGAGGGAGGATTCTCTTTATTGCGCTGGAAGCAATTCGGCGCAAGAAGCTCTCACCCAGGGTGGAGCAGATGATCAACTCCCTTGGCTTTGCTTTTCTCCTTTTACTGATTGCCCTGATCACTCTCCGCGACATTCAAACCTTTTTTTAACCCTGGGGGTTAAAGGTCTGTACTTGCAAACCACCTGTTAAAACTGCTAATTTATAGTGTAGCTTAGAAAACTTTTAATTTGCCGTAGTTGTGGCAAATTAAAGCCCTGCCTAAATGAATAACAAACTGCCTGATCTAAGCGATAGAGATAAGCTCTACACGATATCCGAAGCCGCTCGGGTATTAGGGGTTCACCCATCCACCCTTCGCCTTTGGGAAAACCATGGTTTAGTTACTCCTCACAGAACTCCAGGAGGAGATCGAAGATATACTCTGGGCGATCTCCAGAGCCTTCTCAGTAAGAAGACAGACGGCCGCCGCAAGGAGAACGGAGGAGGTACTCCCGCCGGGGAGAAGCTTTACACCGTTTCCGAAGCCGCCCGGCTTCTTGGTACTCACCCATCCACCCTTCGCCTTTGGGAAGATCAGGGCCACATCCGTGCTCTTAGAACGCCCGGCGGAGATAGGAGATTCAAGTTAGAGCACCTTGAAGCGCTTATCACGGCGAAGCCGGGACAAGGTTCTCGAGCACAGCGAGACGGTCATCGCAAGCAGCCGTCTACGCTTGGTCCACCTAAGGTACCTAACCTCGCTTTTTCCAAGGTTCCGGTAAGATCCGCGGAGCACTATCGGCCCGCTCCCAGAGCTCGAAGATTAGCCGTTAGAGGGATCGTTTTTGGTTTGGCATTGGTTTTGGTTGGATTTGCGTGGGCAGGGACGCCCCAATTAACTAAAGAGCGAATTAAGCGGGTATTCTCTCCAGGTCCGATCCAGCCCATCGTTGACGTTAATGATGCACTAGGGTATAAGATTGAGGACGATTCTGTAGTTGGCTTGGTGGTAAAATTCCCGCTCGAAGCCCAAAGGACGGCCGTTGATTTTTTGCGCGTGACCGGCGACGCTTTGCTTAAAACATCGCGCTTTTTAGGTACGGTGTTTTTTGGCGAGAGTACCGACTACTTCATCACTCCCTTGGGCAGAGCATCGCTTAAGAACATCGTGGCGGAGGGGATTGAATCGGTCTCGATTTCCTCCTCAACGATTACCGTTTCCCAGCTTAATGTTGAGGACCTGGTTGTTTCGGGGACATCGGTAGGCGGGGCTGGTGGAGGCGGTCCGGCGGCGGGGGGAGATGCAGATACCCTGGAGGGAGAGGGAGGGAGTTACTATCTCTCCTGGTCCAGCTTCACCGGTACTCCAGTGGTTCTTTCTTCTTTGGAGGGGGTCTCCAATGATGGAGGAAACATTGATTTTATTGCCGGATCAAACATCATCATCACCCCCGATGATGGAGCCAATACCATTACGATCGCCTCCTCGGCAGGATCCGATGCCGATACCCTTGATGGTCTTGATTCCCTCTCCTTCCTCCGCTCAGACGCTTCGGATAGCTTTACCTCCGGGACTCTGACCTTCAATAGTTCGACTGTGCTCACTATAAACGCCGGAGCAACCCTGGATGTCTCCCTGGGGACTTTGACCCTGGCCGCAAACCAGATTGATGAGTCGAGGGTTGCTGGGGAAATAGAATCCGTAAGCGCAGGATCTGGCCTTTCTGGAGGAGGGGCATCGGGATCGGTTATTCTCTCCCACTCCGATACTTCTTCCCAAGCGTCAATTGACAACTCAAACGGCATGGTTATCCAAGATATAGCTTTGGACGCCTTTGGGCATCTCACCGCTCTTGGAACGGCCGATCTTGACATCCGTTACTACACCGAAACCGAAACCGATACCTTACTCGGCGCTCAAGACGCCCTCTCGGAGATGGGAGACGCCACCATCACGCTCGCTGAGTCCGGAGATTATCTTAGATTCAGCGGAGCGGCTTGGGCGGACGTAACTGTCTCCCAAATCTTGACCGATCTCTTAGCAGTTGATGGAGCAGGTTCTGGTCTTGACGCGGACCTCTTGGATGGTCAGACGGGAACCTACTACACCGACCTGGACAACCAAGCAGGTACATGCACCGGATGCCTCTCCACCACCGAAATCGATGAGTCCACCTTCACCGGCCTAAACGCCGCCAACATCGATGATGTCTACCTTTTCAATAACGGCGATACTGCCACCGGAAGCTACACTTTTGATGATGATGTCACCCTCGGTCTCACCTCCGTTGATACTCTCGTAATCAACGCTCTGGTCTCGTCGAACATTATCCCCATCGACAACACCAGAGACCTGGGATCGGCCGGAACCCGATGGAGCAATGTCTTTGCCGACGAGATCAACGCCACCACCATCGTGGGAACGATCTCTGGGGGAGAGACGACCTCCTCCGACTGGAGGATCAACTCCGATAACGCTACCGCCGATCTGGAAGACGCCACCATCACATTTGACCGAGGAACTGTCTCCCCCAACGGGGTTTTGCGGTGGGACTCCACCCTCGACCGATACCGGTTTGAATCATTCCCCCTTTATCTTGACGATCAGCTCGTCTCCGGCGTCACAACCGGCACGGCCCCCTTCATCATTGCCTCCACTACCCTGGCTGCCAACCTCAATGCTGATCTTTTGGACAGCTTAACCTCGGATGACTTCCTCCGGTCAAATGCATCAGACAGCTTTACAACCGGAACCTTAACCTTTAATGCAGGAACCATCCTGGATGTCTCGCTAGCTACTTTGACCCTTGCGGCTAACCAAATTGCATGGGACAGGGTCTCCAAGACCGGATCTTCCTTGGCCGATCTTCTTACCCGGTCGGCCGGAGATCTCTCCTCCGGGAACCTTAGCATCGCCCGTCTTCCCACCGGCGGGGATTGGAACCTCACCACCGACCTGACCATAGAAGCCTCCACCTTCTTTGCGGGAGCAACGGGCGGGACCTACTCCGGAAGAGTTGGGATTGGGACAGCAACGCCTGGAGTTGCCTTGGATGTTGCCGGGGGATCAATCCGAACCGACAGCCAGCTCATCTCCACGGTGGTTACGGGAACTGCCCCGCTCTCCATCGCCTCAACCTCCTTGGTCACCAACCTCAACGTCGATTCTCTCGACTCTTTGGACTCTACCCAGTTACTAAGATCAGACGCCTCGGACAATTACACCACCGGGACTTTGACTCTCGATGTTGGGGCCACCCTTGACATCAACGGAAACATGGCTTGGGGAGGGGCGGCGGTAACGGAGGGTTTGAATATGGCCAATAATGTCATCACCAACATCGGTGTTGCAGGAACTAGCTTTAATTCTTCGGGGGATCTAACTTTAACTGGGGATCTGACCGTCAACGGAGGAGAGCTCTTCCTCACTCCCATCGCCTCGTCCGGATCAACAACCGAAGGGACGATCTATTTTGACTCTACCAACTCAAGACTCTATGTCTATCAGTCAGGAGCGTTCCAAGAGCTGACCACGGGCCTTTCCAAATACTCCGCCGACGACGCCGCCCTCGCCAACGAAAACTACATTCAGATCGCCCATAACCAAGCCACCAATGATCTTGCCCTCACAGCTTGGTATTATGATTCAATTCTTAGCCAGTGGAGAACTGTCGAAAACTTTACGACCATCATCAAGCAAGCCCTCCAAAACGAGTTCGATGATGCCCCAAGCGGAGCCAAGGTAAGGACCGAAACTTCCCTAACCGCTGTCCAGCTGCAACAAGCTATAGATTTTGGCACGGGGGCGGACGGGGCAATTATCGTAGCCGCTAATAAGAACATCAACACCGACGACATGATAGCGGGAAGATCTTGCCCAGATGGGGGAGATGCGGTTAATTACAGTATTACTGTTTTATCTGCTAGTTCCGCAACCCTTTCTACTATCCCCAACTCTGGATGTCTAGCAGTGGGGGATGAGGTACTTCTTATCAATTTACAAGGTACTGCGACCGCATTCGTTAATGTAGGAAATCACGAAAACTTAAGGATAGCAAGTATAAGCAGTAACGTTGTGTCATTTACCTCATCAAAGACCAAATACTATGGAGACAACGCTAGTGACGATACGAACATAGGCACCGCCGCCAGTAATCAAAGAGTAATGCTTCAGAGAGTTCCGAACTACACGAACGTAACTGTGAATTCTGGTTTCACCCTCCGAAGCAGCACTTGGAACAACGTCAAAGGCGGGGTGGTTTTCTTTAGGGCGGCTGGTACGGTATCCGTAGCCGGTCAAATAGGTAGCAGTGATGGCTACGCGGGCGGGGCAGGTGCTCCGGGGCCAAACATGAATAACGGTTACAACGGAGTTGGTACCAATGCCCAAAGCGTACAAGGCGGTGCGGCTAACACCGGTGGGGGTGGGGGCGGGATTTATAATGTTGGTAAGGGAGGCGGAGGCGGCTCTTTTGGAACATCCGGCACATCAAGCTCCAGCGGAACGAGCGCCGGAAACACTTACGGCGTTGCGGACCTTTCTAAGGTATTTCTTGGCTCCGGAGGTGGTGGAGGTGCTAGCTATGTAGATGGTTCTGGAAGCGGAAATGGTGGGGCAGGAGGGACCGCCGGCGGGATAGTTACCATTGAAGCTTCCAATGTTACTGTTACAGGGAGTATAAGATCCAACGGTGGCAATGGAGCAAGCGGAGTTACTCATGGCGCTGGTGGGGGCGGCGCTTCAGGCGGGTCAATAAAACTTGTGGGGGATACATTAAACTTAGGAACAAACTTGGTAACAGCGACCGGTGGAGGCGGGGGAACTGGCTATGCCGGTCAAAACGGCGGAAGTGGTGGTGCCGGACGAATCGCTCTCTTCTACACAACCTCACTCTCAGCTACTACAAACCCGACAGCCAACACAGCCCAAATAGGATTCTACCTCTATGGTCTTTATCATTCCAAAGCTATCCCCACCTCAAACTCAATCGCGCTGGACAGCCTGCGCTGGGAAGCGAGCCTTCCCGCCAACACTACGGTTTCTCTCCAAACAAGAACCGGTGACTCCGCCGATTCGACTGATGGCACATGGGAGTCTTGGAAACCCTTCACAGCGACTACTAACTATTTACTTCTGGAATCAGCAGATACTCATACCAACTGGGTCGGAACTAACGCTACCGTGGCCGAAGGAGACGTAACGCGCAATGTTGATTACTTTGAAGACGAGGACGAACCAACGGTAACCAACCTCACCAAGGTTACCTCTTCAACCAACGGAGGGTACGCCGAAGCAACCATCTCCTCAACCGATATATTAAGCTACGACTACATTACCCTTTGGGTTAGAGCGAGCCAGGCGGGCACTACTCTTCGCTTTGGGTTTGGGGAAGCAGCGGCCACTGAGCAGACCGAAACAATTGCAATAGATGTTTCAAACACCTGGCAGAAGGTCTACTGGGATTTGAGCGATGTTGCGGGAACGGCTCGAGACGCCGTTACTAAGTTGCGAATCACTAACCTCACCACATCTTCAAACACCTTCTACATTGACAACATCCGGGCGGAAAAGCTCATGGCTGTTTCCGCAGGGACTAAGATTACCTCCACCCCGCAAAACTACATCCAATACAGGGCAATTTTGACCACCACCAATACCAACAATATTCCTCGTCTTGAAAACGTTTCTTTGGTCTACAATTCCGGCTACCGAGTTCAACAGCCAGACAACAACACGGTGAGGTTATACAACTTCACCGGCGAGACCCAAAATGTCCGGTTGGAGGCGATTGTCTTTGGAGCTGACCTTGCGGAGTGGTATCCGGTTGACGATCTGTCAATTGAGGCCGGGGATGTGATTTCGATCTTAGGGGAAAATGATGGGGCGGGGGTACCGAAGGTCAGAAAGTCATCAGTGATTAGCGACCGGGGAACAATTGGGATCATCTCGACCAAAGCGGGAATGGAGCTGGGAATCCCAAGGGACGATAGGAGATTGGTTGGTCTATCCGGCCGAGTCCCGGTCAAGATTGCTCCGGATTCAGCTCCCATCCAAGCCGGGGACCTCCTCACATCTTCGGGGACCTATCCTGGGATGGCCGCAAAAGCTGCAAGTCCGGGATTCATTGTGGCTAAGGCTTTTGATAACTGGTTGCCCGATTCTGGAACTGACAAGATTTCAGCGTTCATCAATATCTCCTGGGCCGACCCATCAGTTCTTATTGACCAAGATGGGGATGTAGCCCAAATAGTGGACAGCGAACAGCCGGCAGTTGATGGTGGGCAAGAGGAGACGGGGGAAACAGGTGAAGGCAATGAAAGCAGCATCGGGGAAGAAGCAGACTCTGAACCATTAACCACGAACGATGAGCCGTCAACTGACCAACCGGCCCCTGAGGAACCAGTCACCCAAAAAATCCTTCCTAAAGTTGAGGCCGAGGAGGGGATCTTCCAAACCCTAAGGGTTAAGGTAGAGGCTGTTTTCTTAACCCTTAGGGTTAAAGTGGCCGAGATATCCTCGGCGGTGATTGAGAATCTGACCGCGGTGTTTATCAAGGCGGATGAGATTGAGGCGGGGAAAGTTAGTATTACCGGCCCGCAGGTTGGGAGTATCGTAGTGCCGAAAGACGAGATGAGCGTCCTTATCGAATTTCCAGAAATCTCCGAGGAGTTTAAGGTGTTCCTAACGCCCCAGGAGCCAATTTATATCGGATTTGAGGTAGTTGAGGGAGAGGGGGTCAAGATCGTTCTAGCCGAGCCCGCTTTGAAGGACATTAAAGTGAATTACTGGATTTTAGAATGACGCGGTAACTTGTGGCCCGCTTCTTATTGCTTACCTTGTGTCTAACCGTGGTGATTAGATACCATAAGGTATATGCATTCTTTTAGTTTTCGGGGGAGGGTACTGCTTTCTTTAGGACTTTCTCTTGCGCTCCTTTTCTTTCAGATTTTCCCGTTCTTGGGTTTGGAGACTGCTTACGCCGCCGGCGTTAATTATCCTTTAAGCGACCCGGCAAATTACGATGTCCGCTACGACGGGGCCACGGCCGGAGATCTTCTTCCTGCGGATGCCCTAGCCATTGGGGATGTGAATGGGGACGGAATTGACGATTTAGTGATGGGTGCTGATTGGGCTGATTATAACGGTACTGATTCCGGATCCGTGTATGTGGTATTTGGAGGTCAAGCAAGCGGTATTAAGGATCTCGGTACCGGGGCGAACTATAACATCCGCTACGACGGCTCGGTGGGATCTTACTTGAGTCGGGATAGAAACATTGCGATTGGAGATGTGAACGGCGACGGAAAAGGCGACCTCATAGTGGGTGGTTTGTATGCGGGTAATAATGGGGCAAGTTCCGGTTCAGTTTGGGTGATCTTCTCCACCCTCATTGATGATGTGGGTGCTACGACGGGAAATATTAAGCCTCTCTCGACGAGCACCAACTACAACATCCGCTACGACGGGCCGGGAGGTACCCATAGCTATATGAGTACTATCAAATCCGAGTCGATCGGAGATGTGAACGGCGACGGGTTGGGGGACTTGATTTTGGGTACTTGGGCCGCTGATTACGGCGGAGCAGATTCCGGTTCCGCCTGGGTTATGTTTTCAACTCTAATAGACGATGTGGGCACTTCAACCGGGAACGATAAGCCTTTTTCGACGGTCGGCAACTACAACATTCGCTATGACGGCCCCGCCGCCGGCGACCAGCTGACGATTGGCCTTAGCGGTCTGACCGGTGACGTGAACGGCGACGGAAAAGGCGACCTCCTCTTTCCTTCGCCTGGGTCGGACAACAACGGCAAGAATAATAGCGGTTCCTACTGGGTACTGCTCTCGACATTAATAGACGATGTGGGTGCAACCACCGACAACAATTTATCCCTCTCAATCTCCGCCAACTACAACATCCGCTACGACGGTGCCTCTGCAGACGCTCCGTTAAAAAACAGCGATGTTGGGGATGTTAACGGGGACGGTACGCCAGATCTTATCTTAGGCGCCCCTCTCGAAGACCAAGAAGGGCTGAGTAGCGGATCTGCCTGGGTTATGTTTTCAACTCTAATAGACGATGTGGGCACTTCAACCGGGAACGATAAGCCTTTTTCGACAGCCGGCAACTACAACATCAGGATTGACGGCAACAGTTCTTATCAGTTGACTAATGATAACTCCATCCGCATTGGCGATGTGAACGGAGACAGTTTTAGCGACCTCATTTTGGGGGCCCCAAGGGCGGACAGCGATCGGGGAAAAGTGTACGTTCTTTTTTCCACCCTCATTGATGATGTGGGGTCCTCCACGGGCAACCGCTATCGGTTGGCCCTTACTGATTACAACATCCGCTTTGACGGCTACGGATCCTCCAACCAACTTTCCGTTAAGAGGAGCATTGCGATTGCAGATATGAATGACGACGGCAATGGAGATCTGGTTATGGGAGCTATAGGGCAGGACTACAACGGCTCTAATTCCGGATCTGTCTGGATTGTTTACTCCACGCTGATTGACGATGTTGGCATAACCCAGGCCAATATCTGGGATGTTAACCTTTCTACCAGCTACGATGTCCGCTATGACGGGGCCGTGGCTAATGACATGCTAGGCACCAACGGACTTTTTAGTTTGGGGGATGTTAGCGGAGACGGGGTGGACGATCTGCTGATGGGATCGTATCTTGCCGACCTCAACGGCGCCAATTCCGGATCTGTTTGGATTGTTTATGGAATTCCTTCCAATGCTGCTCCAGCAGATCCCTCATCTTTGGGCTCGTCTTCACTAGTTAATGGCAGTTTCGGGGCTGACAACACCCCCGCCCTATCCTTCACCCTCTCCGATCCCGACTCGGGGGATCAGGTTAAATATCAGGTGCAGATAGACGACAACTCCGACTTCTCCTCTCCCGCGGTGGACTATACCTCCGCCCTGGCGGCTCAGGGGCCGGCTTCCTTTACGGTGGGTCAGGCGGAGGGATCGGGAACCTATACGCTGGGATCAGCGGGCCAGACCCTTGCGGACGGCTCCTACTACTGGAGAGTTAAGACGATGGATAACAGCGCCGCCGCGAGCACCTTCTCCACCGCCAACGCGGGGAGCGTTGCCTTCCAGGTGGATGCCACCGCCCCCGGCGATCCCGGCAATCTGGGCTCACCCTCCCACACCGTCTCCGCCTGGTCTCCCGACAACACCATTGATCTCTCTTGGCTGACGGCCTCGGATGGAGCGGGGGCGGGAGTGGACGGCTACTCCTACCTTTGGGACACTAATGCCTCCACCCTTCCCGACGCGGTCAAGGACGCCGAGGAGACCCTCACCTCCTTCACCTCATCTGCTTTGCTGGATGGTGATGCGCTCTACTTTCACATCCGGACGGTGGACAACGTGGGGAATTGGTCTTCCACGGCGGTTCACCTTGGACCCTTCTGGATTGACGACGCCGCCCCGATCGATCCGACCGCCCTTATCTCCCCTTCCCACACCGTCTCCACCTGGTCCCTTGACAACACCATTGATCTCTCTTGGCTGGCGGGGACCGACGTTACCTCAGGGGTGGACGGCTATTCCTATCTTTGGGACACCTTCGCCGGGACTACCCCCGACGCGGTCAAGGACGCCGAGGAGACCCTCACCTCCCTCACCTCCTTGGCTCTGGCGGACGGGAGTTCCTACTACTTCCACATCCGGACATTGGACAATGCCGGGAACTGGACCTCCACCCTCCACCTAGGCCCTTTCTTCATCGACACCGCCGCCCCGTCCTCGTCCGGGAAGCCCTCGACTGCTTCCCCCACCCTTGACTCCACTCCCGTCTGGAGCTGGTCCACCTCTTCGGACGCCGGATCCGGTCTTAGGTCAACCGATCCTTATCAGATTTGGTGGAGCAAAGACCAAACCTTCTCATCCGGAGTCTTCTCGAAGTTCGTCCAAACCGCATCCTTCACCCATGCCGCCGATCTCAGCGCAGGGACTTGGTATTTCCGAGTCCAAGCCTTCGATGGGGTGGGGAACTCCTCCACCTTCCCGGTAGCATCGGTTCTGATCCAAGCTCCCCCGGCTGAGGTGGTGGAGGCTGTGGGGACGGAAGAAACTGGGGAAGCAGAAGAAACGGCGGATGAGGAGGAGGTTGTCGTCCAAGAGCTTGAAGATGTTGAGGAAGAGGATGGGGGGTCAGCTGAAGAACCCGCGGAGGAGAAGCAATCCTTCTTAGATCAAGTCGTCACCGCCATTTCGGACACCGTCAAAACGGTTGTGCAGGGAGTGTGGAATGTCGTGAGGTCTATTATTGAGGTATTACTCTCCTTCTTTTTCTAACTCCTTAACCCTTAGGGTTAAGGTGTTATAGAGTTGGGAGAAAACAGCTGTCTTATCTGTGATTATACGCCCGTGATTATGATAAGCTTTTTTCGATGAGATACTCCAAGTTTATAGGGAGAACTTTGCGGGATGTGCCTAAAGACGCCCAGGCGCCTTCCCACCAGCTTTTGGTTAAGGCTGGGTATATTGACCAGCTCATGGCCGGCGTTTACACCTTCCTTCCTCTGGGTTGGCGGGTCTTATTTAAGATTGAGCAGATCGTTCGGGAGGAGATGGAATCTTTAGGGGCTCAGGAAATTCTCATGCCCTCCCTTCAAAACAAGAAGCAGTGGCTGGAAACCGGGCGTTGGGAAGGTCCGGGAGAGATTGATCCCCCCCTCTTTAAGTTCAAAGATCGGCGCGGCCGGGAATTGGCTCTCGGCCCGACTCACGAGGAGGTTGTGACGGACTTGGCTCGGAGGT
>BTRF01000006.1:0-19924 GCA_036986255.1 Patescibacteria group bacterium
TCTGGTTTACTTTAACGACAAATCTAGTTGGGGCCTTGGTAGATGTTTCCATAATCACCAGAAAGACGGCGTTATGATAACCGCCGGACAATCTTTCCACTTGAATGTCGGAAATATCACCTTTAATGGGAAGCTTTTTGCGGATCTTTGAGATAAATTTCTCAATCTGTCCAGGGTTAAGGTTCTTCTTGCTAGACAACATAGCTTATTACTTACCCATTATGGCAAAACACAGTAATGAGCGTTCGAGAAGATAACCAGTAAACGCGTTAACTCACCTAAGCTCATCTTCCCCTGGAAGGTCCGGGTCGGGTTGCTCTTCAACAAAAATGAATCCTGGACCCAGTCAATCACCCCGCTCGCAATCACACCTTATACCCACGGCGGTGGGCGCCTTCTTGTCAAAACGGACAGCCCCTTCGGTGAAAATACCGCTTTGATAGTCTTTCTTTTGGGCCGCTCTCACCCGATCGCCTCTCTTGGGATATTGCAAACCAACTTCATCAATCATCTTTTCATCTTAACGGTACCTATCCGCCTGCGAATATGGGCAAATTTTATTAAACGGGCACCAAACGCAGTGTAGTCCGGGAATGGCACCAAATTCGCCGGCCGTTATCTTTTTAATCCGCTCTTCGATAGCTTTTTTCCTTTTGACAATTTCCTCTGCCTTAAGATCAACCGATACCTTTTTTCCACCATCAAGATAGAAAAAACCAATGGTTTTGGGATCAACACCCAGCGCCTCGCGTGCTGCAATGGAATAAATAAGAAGCTGGTCGTCCTTTTTGGCCTTCTTCTCCAGTTTCTTTATATCTTTGGTAGAAAGGTCGCTGGTTTTATAGTCGATGATCTCAAAATCCCCGTCCTCATCTTTTCCAATCCTGTCAATCCGACCGGTTAGCGTTTTGCCGCCAAGCTTAATTTCAAAACCCTTCTCCACCATAAGAGCCGGAGAAAGCCGGTCTTTGTAACTTTGGTAGAAGTTTCGCAGCATCTTTTCCCCGCGTCGCCTGTAAGCCGCTTTTTCCTTTTTGTCCCTGTAGCCTTCTTCCAAGAAATGAGTGCTGTATATTTTCAAAAGATCGCTTAGCCTGAGCTTTTCGCCCCTTATTGTTCTTGCCTCAAACTCCCTAAGCGCCTCATGTACGGAGATGCCAAAAGAAAGAGGCGGAGTCGGAGGAGCAGGAATTTTCAGGATGTACTTGTAGCGGTACTTCCACGGACAGGTTTTATAGTCGTCAAGCTGGGAGTAGGAAAGTTTTTTGGGAATCTGAACCGGAATTTGTTCTTCAAGTTTTTTATCAACAGAGGTTTCCCCTTCTTCCGACATTAAAACAGACCCGCCGTCGGGCTTTTCGGGGACCTTGATCCCAAGCTCTTGTATAAAAGGAGAGGGGCGCTTCTCTCGCAAGCCGCCGTAATTTTGTGCAAAAGACAAAAATACTTTTTCCGAAGATCTGGTTATCCCAACGTAAAACAAGCGCCTTTCTTCCTGCATGTGCCCGATGCGGGCTGCGGTCTGGTCATCCTTTAGCGGGGAGTTGGGAACCTTAAACTCTTTGACAAAATGATCCGGCAGTTCAATCGGGGCAGAGCGCCTCCGGGTTGGAACCCTATCGGAAGTCAAAGAAACCAAAAATACAACGGGAAACTCCAGACCTTTCGCCGCGTGTACCGTCATAAGGTTTATAGTGTCCACATCCTCAATAACCGCCTGCGCCGGTGACTCTCCCGCCTCAATGAGCATATCCAACCAATCCACAAGCTCGGGTATATTGGGCTCCTTAACCTCCGCTTCAAACTGATGGATCTTTTGGAAGAACAGTGATATATTTTCCACTCTCATCTGGTTCTCCACGGTTGGGGTTTTGACAAATTCTGCTACGTACCCGCTCTTTTGTACAAAATCGAAGAGGAGGTGGGACGGTGAAACCCTAAAGGAAGCACTCGTCAGGTCGTCAATCAAGCTTAAAACCGATATTTTTTCCTTTTTCAAAATTTCGGCAAATGACCTATTGGATTTTTTAGCCCTATTTAAAAGCCCTAAAACCTTTTGCGGAGCAAGCTCAAAGCTTGGAACGTTTAAAACCTTAAACCAAGAAATTATGTCTTCGGGGTCCTTTATCACACGCAAAACTGCCAAAAGAGCGGAGACCTCCTCTTGCTCAAAAAGCCCTCGGTTCCCCACAACCTGAAATGGCAGCGCGTGGCGCTTTAAAGCGGCAACAAAAGGGTCTAGATGGGCGTTGGCTCGGGCCAAAATGGCGAAATCCCGGAACTCCTTCCCAGTCGTGTTTACCAGCTCTACAATCTTCCTCAAAATGAGTTCCGCTTCGGCCTCAGCTGATCTCGCGTATAGCAAATGGGGCTGGGGCCCTGTTTTAAGAGTTTTAAGTTTTTTAGTAATGCCCGGCAGCTTTACCTCCAGACGATCGGGGTTGTTATTTTTAATCAGTTTATAAGAGTTCTGCGCTATTGCATCGGTGAGTCTGTATGAAGTATTAAGTACTTTAACTTTTGCGTTCTTGTACACTTTTTTGAACTCGAGGATGTTGGAAACGCTGGCTCCGCGCCATTTATAGATTGCTTGATCGTCATCTCCCACCACCACTAGATTGGGCGGATTTTTATTGGGGGCCAAAAGCTTAACCAGAGAAAATTGAGCAACATTTGTATCCTGAAATTCATCCACAAAAACATAGCGGAATTGCTGACGGTAGTGTTTAAGAGTGTTGGGCCGCGAGTGAAAGAGCTTGGTCGTCCAAGCAATCAGATCGCCAAAATCCAAGTAAGAGTTCTTAATAAGCAGCTTTTGATAAGCACTATACGTCTTAGCCAGCTCAAGCTGCCTCTTTACCTCGGCCCTCTCCTCTCTAGTCTTGGCTCTCCCTTTCTGCTTTTCTACCCACCTCAAATAGGCCTCTGGCGTAACCTCCTCATCCTTAGCTCGAGAGAAAAGGTTAAGAAGAGCGGTTAAAAAACGGGCCGGATTCCCCAACGGGCGGTAATAGTCCAACGGGAGGTCAAACAGGTTGCGGCGAAGAAGAAGCCAGGCCTCCGGCTCGGAGATTATCCTGTAGGCGAGGTCCAGACCGATCGCCAACCCATCTTGGCGAAGCACCCGATCGCAAAAGCCGTGAAAGGTAGAAATCCAGGGCGGCTCGTACCCTAAAGGCATGGCCTCATCCAACCTCCCCAGCATCTCCTGTGCAGCTTTGTCGGTAAAGGTTAGAGCGAGGATATTAGAAGGATCAACCCCCTTCTCCAGAAGTTTTTGAATCTGGGTAGTAATGAAAGTTGTCTTCCCTGTTCCCGGTCCGGCGACTACTAGCGTAACCATCAGAAAAACTATAACAATAGTTGCACATTAAGCCTTGCAGGGGTATTATCTTAGACGAGAGCGTAATGAGGAGAGGATGCTATGCCCAGATGCAATGACTGCGAAGAAGAAGGGGTATTCCGCTGCAGCGTCGTGATGCCGGAAGGCACTCCCCGACAAGATGCGGTGTTTGTCAAAGACGGTATAACTTATGGCTATACCTATCACTACTGCAGCAGTTGCCTTGCCGTCCAACAAACTAAGGGAGGGAAATTAAAAGTTTGGGAAGACTCTAAATAACAAGAAAAAGCTGAGGAAAGCACTCCTCAGCTTCTTTTTTCTCTATTCTTCTCCACTAGCGAAAGGAACTCCTTCCAGTGGGAGGGGTTGGTCATCTCAACCAGAGCCTTGAGCGCCCGGTACTTGTAATCGCGCGAGTAGTACTCAATAAGTTTCGCGTAATCAAGCTCTATCTTCTCGTCACTTAGAAACGGAACGCTTGGCTCTATCCCCTGAACGCGCCACTCGTGCAAATGGTAAAGCTCCTCAATTAGGCGGGAGGCGATATCCTCCTCCAAACTCAAGGTTGTGCGTAAAAGCCCAAGATTAAAGTAAACCCCATTCTTGATGCAGGAGGCAATCACAGGGTTTTGGGGGTTATGATCCAGAACCACCCAAAACTCAGGAAAGCCCTCACCGTACCTTTGGCAGATCTTATGCCAAAACCGATCGGCAAGTCTAAAGAACACAACCGCCCCCTCGCAAGGGATGTAGGTTACGTGCATAAACTCGATGTTGGGAGACAAAAATCTCCCATGAAAACACGAGTTGGCCATAGTCTCTCTCCCTCCTTCTCAGTTTATCGCTCTTATCCTAACACGGAGAATTCGCTAAGCCTAATCGACTTTTAAAACAGGAACTTGGCGGGGTTCTTCCTCAAGACGGGCGAATCGAATCAAAACCAACCCTTTATAAAGGGCGGCGAAAGATAAAACCGAAAGCCACGCCAAAATAGGAGTGAGGAAAAGGATTGAAAAAGCCACTCCCACAGCCGCGGCCAGAGGAAGGAAGGGAAGATAGGGCTCGAGCATCCCTTCCAAATCTTCGGTAACCCGCTCGGCCAATGGACCCCGCAAACTCTCGGTCAATTTCTGGGGACTCGTCAACTGCTCCTCCTTCAAACTAACCCCAAACTGCTCCTCCAAAACTTGGAGGACTCCGCTCTTCTTCAGCTCTTCGAGGAACTTATCTTGGTTGAACTGCTCCATCCCCATCTGGGATTGAACCTGACCCACCACCTGATCAATGACCAAATTCAAGGAGGGGTTGAGAATCTCCTTTGGAATCTCAAACTGCGCTTGGGGAGGCAATTGAGCGGAAAAATAAACCAAAATTCCCACGGCAAGAGTGAGGAAAAAGAAGAACTTAGCATAAACGGACGAAAACATCCAAGAAGCAAAAACGGCGTAAACTTTCACCGCCCGCTGGGCGTAGTAGTCAAAAGCCCCCAAACCGCCTAGGTAAATCAAGGGGAGAAGCGCCGGAAAAGGCGGGGGGATGGTAATAATCTCGGGGGCGACAAAAAAGGGGACGCCGAAACCGAAAGCGGCCAGAATATAGCCGCCCATCCGCCAAATGCGGTTTGAAGAAATTGAAAAGACGGTTAGAAAAGAAGCCAGAATGAGAAAAGAAACCACCAGCGGCCAGAGCCGCGGCCACACCGAAAGATCCCAAGCAAAGCCGGGGGCGAAAACCCTCTCAAGGAAGAAGCCCAAGGCGGCACTTCCACCCACCACAACTGCGACCAAGAGGGCGGTTTTAACCTGCCCCGAGCGTAACTCAAAAATACTACTACCCACGTTCGCCTCCATCTTGCTTCTTGGGCCTGGAATCCAAATCCCTCAGCCGATCCAGTTTAACCAAAAGGGAGGAGAATACATTAATCAATCTATCCATATTGCTTTTGGCAACGGTTATCTGGCCAGCCGCCCTTTGAAGTAAAATATCAAAATCCCCTGCATCTTTGGAAACGGCATGGATCATTTTAATAAGCTCTTCAGCCCGCTCGGCCACCTGCTCTCTCTTCAAGGTAAAGGTAAGGAATTGAAGGGTAACCCAAAAGGTCTGGGGAGAGGTAAAGTAAACCCGTTTTCTCACAGCATAATTCCACAGCTTGCCATCCGCAACCACCTCCTGGAAGATCGGCTCGAAGGGGATGTACATCAAGGCAAAGGAGACCGTCCCTTCCTCAGGAAGAATATACTCAGCGGTTTCATCCATACGCTTTTTGACATCCCGCCCAAAAACCCGCCAAGCACGGGCTTTCTCTTCCTCGTCCTTAGCCGCAGTAAAAACCTGAAAATTCTCCACGGGAAATTTTGAATCAATAGGAACTTTTAGGCCTCCGCTGGTTTTAATAACGGCGTCCACCCTCTTACCGTTGCGAAAAGCAAATTGAGTTTCGTATCTCTCCCGAGGAAGGACCTCTCGCAAAAGATCCTGAAGGATCATCTCCCCTACGTTGCCCCGCAGCTTCTGCGAACGCAAGGAGGCCTGAAATTCCCTCAGCTGGGTGGTCACTTCCTTAACCCCTCCAATCTCGGTGGTTACGGCGTGCAAGCGCTCGTCGAGAGACTTAAGATTCGCCCCCAACTCTCCTTTATGAAGCTCCAAGCGCTGGAGGATCTCCTCTCCCTTGAGAAAAACGGTCAGCTGATTGATCTTGCGAAGAAGAAACAGAAATCCTGCCACCAGAACCAGAAATAAAGCGGTGAAAAAGAGGATCGTTAGTAAATCCATTTTAGTGCGGGTACCCGGAACCTACAAGAAAAGTCTACCAGACTAGCAGAAGATAGCCGAGGAAAAGAAATCCGCCCAGGATCAAACCGATCATTAAGGCGAACAAGAGCTTAACCCACCCGTCGTGAGGAAGGTACGAAAAATGGGGAAGGAGCGTGTGCTTGTCAAAAGGACCAGTTTCTTTACCCATCCTGGAAACAATATACCATATTATGCCCTCTCCAACCCGAATAAGCTAATCTTAGTAAGATGCGCAAAATACTTCCCAAAAAAAGGATTAAACGCGACGCCCCGCCCAAAATTATCTACCTGATCGGCATTTTGGCTTATGCCGTGTGGGTGGGGTGGGGATACGTTCTTCTTAAAGTCTCGCCGAACACCCTTCCCCACCGCCTCCTCTTCCTGGGAGCCCTCTTCTCAGCCCTCTTCCTCACCTTCCTTTTTCTCTTCTACCAAGCCGGGAAGATTATCACCGGAAGGGCCCCTTCTGTCGTCTTTTATCCCGCCGTCCGTCGAGCCCTCTTTACGGGGGGTTGGGTCGCCGCGGCGGGGACGATGCAGCTTCTGGGGATCTTTAACTGGGTCAATGTGGGGCTCTTGGGCCTGATCCTCCTCTTAACCGAGGTTCAGATTTCCCGAGGGCAGAGATAAAAAAAGGCCGCTCCACGAAACAGAGTCGGCCTCGAAACCCCAAGCTCCTTACTGCTAAGTCAGCCAAAGAGCGGTGATCAATACATCCAAGATCACGAAAACGAGAATTAGGGCAACCGTCCAACCCAAGTCGAAACGGAGCTGCAGGTCCTTCCTCGCAATCCTACTCCAGATAAACGAAAAGAAGCCCACCACTAATAAAATTGATACAATCAGCAGCAAGTCCTTGACCAGAAGGACTGCGAGTAAAGCCACAACGAAGCCTTCAAACACAGCGTCCTCCTTCTTTCTTCTGCGAACTGCCTAAATCTTATCACCCCGCCAGGAGGAGTCAAATCCGCCCAACCCGGGAGGAAGCCGGATCCGATATGCTACGATTTTCTGGGATGAGCCGTCTTTATATCACCACCACAATACCTTATGTCAACGGGGACCCCCACATCGGGCATGCTCTGGAGTTCGTTCAAGCCGATGTCCTCGCCCGCTACCACCGGGCTTTAGGAACGGAGACCTACTTTCTAACGGGGACGGATGACAACGCCATGAAAAACGCCCAAGCCGCCGAAAAGGAGGGGTTGGATGTCCGGGAGTTCGTGGACCGCAATTCAGAGAAATTCCGAAAGCTGGGCGATGTCCTCCATATCTCTTTTGACCAGTTCATCCGCACCAGCGAGGACCGTCACCGGGAAGGGGTGGGGGCTTTCTGGCAGGCCGTGGAGAAAAACGGCGACATCTACAAAAAGAAATATCGGGGCCTTTATTGCGGGGGGTGCGAGCTTTTCTACTCCCCGGAAGAGCTTAACGAAAAAGGAGAGTGCGCCGAACACCCCGGCCGGGCGCTGGAGGAGGTCGAAGAAGAAAATTACTTCTTCCGCCTCTCCAAGTATCAAAGCTGGCTGGAAAAGCTGGTGGAAAGCGGCCAGCTCGCCCTCACTCCCAAAGTGCGGCGGAATGAGGTGCTGGCCTTCATTAAGAGAGAGCTGAAGGATTTTTCCATCTCCCGCTCCGCCCGAAGAACCAAGGGGTGGGGGATCCCCGTGCCGAACGACCCCTCCCAAACCATTTACGTCTGGTTCGACGCATTGATCAACTACATTACCGCGCTGGGATACCCCGACCAGAAATCCCCACTTTACCAAACATTCTGGGAGGGAAAGAGTCCCAAACTGCATGTTCTAGGCAAGGGGGTAAGCCGCTTCCACGCCGTGTACTGGCCGGCCATGCTCCAATCCGCGGGACTTCCCCTCCCCAGCGAAGAGTTTATCCACGGATACCTGACCGTCGAAGGTGAAAAGATCAGCAAGACCGCGGGGAACGTTGTCGACCCTGCGGCCATCGCTCGAGAGTACGGCCCCGAGCCGCTGCGATACTACCTGCTCGCCAAATTCTCCCCCTTCGAAGACGGGGACTTTTCCGAACTCCGCCTAAAAGAAACCTACAATGCGGACCTCGCCAACGGGTTGGGAAACCTGGTCTCGAGAATCGCCAAGTTGGCGGAGGGAGAAGAGGTTAAAAATCAAGGGGGGAGCTTGAACCAAGAGAACTTCAAAGCGTATCATCGCGCTCTTAAGGATTTCCGCTTCGAGGAGGCTCTCCGATTCATTTGGGTAAGGCTCTCAAAATTGGACAAGTATATTGACACCCAAAAACCGTGGAAAAAATCCGGGAAATTCCTTGGAAAAGACCTCCGCCACCTCGTCTCCGAAATCCGCATTCTCGCCGACCTTCTCGAGCCCTTTCTGCCCAAGACCGCCGAGAAAATCAAAAGACAGTTTAGAGGCAAGATCACCCCCGCCCCGCCGCTATTTCCCCGATTACGATTTTGAAATCGGGGAAAATAGCGATAACAGCATCGCGTCCTTCCCCGATTATGAGCTCGAAATCTTGAAAACTGGCGATGGTAACATTGCGTCCTTCCTCGTCTGAGGTAAAATGGGAAAGCCATGCTCAAAAGTTTTGTCGATAAACATGACGGCAAATTTCAACGATTTTTTGAAGTAGTCCCGGGCGCCTTGACCTGGGGAGTGCTTCTGTCGCCCATCTGGCTGGGAAAAATCGCCCCCCTGGCGGTGGCTTTCTTTCTCACCTTCCTGGCCATTTTCTGGGTCTACCGAGCCTTCATCCACCTCGTCGGTGTGATCGTGGGATACAAACGCTATCAAAAGGAAGCCCGGGTAAACTGGTTTGAAAGAGTCCGAAATTTATGGGGATTCGAACACCTTAAGCACCTCATTATCATCCCTTGCGTTAACGAGAACTACGAGGTTTTGGAAAGCTCCTTCGCCTCCCTGGCCGCCCAAAGTTATCCCCCTTCAAACATTTACATTGCGTTTTCAGTTGAGGAAAAAGCTTCCCCCCGCGTTTTAGCCGACATTGAAAAGATCAAAAAGAAGTACCAAGGCCGTTTGGGAACGGTTTGGACATTTGTCCACCCCCAAGGGCTTCCCGGCGAAGCGGTGGGGGCGGCGGCCAACCGAACCTGGGCCGCTAAGCGGGCTTTGGAAAAAATCCGCGGTTCGGGGCTCCAGACCGACGATTTTTTGATGACCACCCTCGACGCGGATATGCGCCTGCACCCCCAATTTCTGGCCCGCCTGGCTTTCGCCTTCCTCACCGATCCGCACCGGATGGATCGCTTCTTTCAGACTGCGGTCTACCTCTTTGACAATAATCTCTGGGAAGTACCTCCAATGATGCGCATTCAGGCCAACTCAATCACCCTCGCTGTTCTATCCTCTTGGGTAACCGAACCGGACCGCAAAGACACTTGGTCCTGCTATTCGGTCCCTCTCCCCACTCTCATCGAGGCTGAATTCTGGGACACTTCCTTGGGAGTCGACGATACCCCCTTCTATTGGCGGGCTCTCATCAAAAAGAAAGGGCATTTTGAAGGCCATCACTTCTATATTCCGGTTTATGCTGACGCCGTCCAGGACGCCGGGATCGTCAAGACCCACGTCTCGCAATACAAGCAACTTCTGCGGTGGGGGTGGGGGGTGATTACTTTCCCCATCGCCATGAAGGGGTTCTTAACCACCAAGATGCCCTTGACGGTTAAGCTGACTAAGCTCTACCACCTCTTAGAGCAATACACTATCTGGCGGACGGTTACTTTCCTGGTTACCTTCGGCTTCCTACTGCTTACCTTAATCAACCCCGACATTCGGCTCACTTCGGTGGGCTACCGCCTTCCCCAAATCACGGGGGTGATTCTGACCACCGCCTTCATCTTCCTCATCCCCCTCACCTTTTTTCGTACTAAAATCTCCAGCACCATGCCCAAAGACTGGCCCTGGTGGAAGAGGTTATGGGGGTGGCTGGAGGGACCGTTGGTGATTATCAATCTGCTTACTTATACCTTCATACCCTACGTTGATGCCGAAACGCGGTTAATGATCGGAAAACGCTTGGAATTCTGGCCCACCCCTAAAGTAAGATCCGCCGAAGCTCTGCCCCCACAAAAGAAAGATGCTCCCTAAGCTAAAAACAATCGCCGCCGCTCTGAACAAACGACCCCCAGCCCCACTCAAGCTAACTCAAGCCCCTCTCGTATTCGGGCTTTTTGGTCTCTCTTTCATCGCTGCGGCGGTAGGAATTTTTGCTCTCCTCCTCTCCTTACATGGGCTACCGGATCGAGTCCCCCTTCTTTTCACCACCGGAGAAACCCTCACAAACAAACTCCTTCTCTTCTCCCTTCCCCTGCTGTCTCTCCTCCTCATTGCAGGGGACGCTCTCGTCTCCGAAGTTCTCCTGCGCCGGCAGGAGAAAGCGGCCGCCCTCTTTCCGGCCTTCCTTTCGCTTTTCGTAAGCACTATTCTGGCCAGCTCTTTAATCAGAATCATCAAAATCTTCCCCTTCTCCCCTCTGCCTTTTGAGCCGAAGCTCTACCCCCTCCTTCTCCCTCTTGGAACAGCCGTCGTCTTAGGACTTGCCCTCACCGCCTTCTTCGTTTGGTTGGCGCGCAGGAGGCGCCTCTTTGATCTGCCTCACGGACCTTATCCCCAAGTGCGCCCGATCCCGCGCTTAGGAGCCCTACCTCTTTTTCTAACTTTCTCCGCGGTGGCCCTCCTCTTTACTCCTCTTGACAAATCCCTTATAGCGCTCCTCGCCGGAGGGGCTCTGATTACCCTCATCCAAACCATTGATGATCTTCATCCGCTACCGGCCTCGGTTCAAGGGGGAGGGCATCTGCTGGCCGCTCTTATCGTCATCGCCGGCGGAGTAGGAATTGATTTCATCGGCAACCCCCTCTCCCAATGGGTAGGGCCTGACTACATCCGCCTGGACATCTGGGAAATTCCGTTCAATCTCGGGGAAATAACCTACCAAATTACCGTTCTCGCCGACCTCTTTACCCTTGCTTGGATCTTCGCTTTGGTGAACGTGGTGGACTGGTTGGACGGGTTGGATGGTTTGGCAGCGGGGGTAGGAGTAATCGCTGGAATCACTATTGTAGTAGTATCCCTCCTCTTTAACACCCCCACCACCGCCCTCTTAGGAGTAATTCTGGTAGGAACCCTGCTCGGCTTTCTCCCTCTCAACTTCTTCCCGGCCCGCATCTATTTAGGAGGAGGGGCATTCCTGCTCGGGTATTTCCTGGCTGTGTTCTCCATCTTTTCCGGAGCAAAAACCGGTACGGCCCTGCTAGTCTTGGCCATCCCCATCATCGATGCCTTCTACGTTATTTATCAAAGAGTGCGGGCGGGAAAGTCACCCTTCACGGGGGACAAAAACCACCTGCACCACCGCCTCCTGGAAGCCGGATTCGCCCATCCCAAAATCGTTCTCCTCGAGTGGTTGGTCGTGGCAGCACTAGCGGCTGCAGCGGTAATGCTTAAGGGATTTTCCAAACTTGCGGCAGTAGGATTTGTATTTGCCACAGCACTACTAGTAAACAAGCTGCTACTAAAGCGGTTTGAGACAAAAGTCCGGAAGTCTTTGAGGCCTTCGCGTTAGTCTGAACTCTGCTCTGCAGCCTCACTACCCACATCACCCAACCCCATCTCTTCCCAAAAAAAACCAAAGGAAGGTAATAGAGATCCGGGAGGGCGGCCGCCAGGGCGGTGAACAGAACCGTTACCGCCGCACCGTAATCCGGCATCGCCCAATAAACGGAGATAAGAACGAAAGAAAGGGCCAGCAAGGCATCCAGAAGAATGGCTCGAAAAGTTCGGGAAGAAACCCGCTCCAATCGATGCTCCAGACGCCCAAGACCGACATCGTCCCAGTGGGGAACGGCATCCAGAACAAAATGGGAGAGAAAAGCTAGAGGAATTGCCAGGCGCGGATCAGGCACAACACTGGCAATCGCTACCCCTGCGGCAACATGAGGCGTCAAAAGCATACAACCATTATAATAGGATGATGCAGTTATTAAAAGCGCTCATCATATCCGCCCGCCCGCGGCAGTGGCTCAAGAACCTAGTTCTCTTTGCGGCTCCTTTCTTTTGGGGGGACCTCCTCAACATTGGCTTCCTTCCCCGAATGGTGGGGGCCTTTATCGTCTTTTCCCTCCTCTCCTCCGCCGCCTACCTTATAAATGACATTTATGACCGCAACAAGGACCGCCGCCACCCCATTAAGAAAAAGAGACCTATCGCCGCCAGGGAGCTTTCCGTTCAAACCGCCCTCTTAGCCGCGGCCATTCTAGGCCTCGGAACTTTAACCTACGTTTACTTTAACTTCAACGCCTACTTTTTTGGAACGGCCCTAACCTTTGTTCTCCTCCAGCTAAGCTACAGCTTATGGATAAGGGACGTAATCATCCTAGATGCTCTTTGGGTATCGGCGGCCTTCGTCCTGCGCGTTTACGCGGGGGCGTTTATCTTTCCCACCCCCATCTCCGCTTGGGTTATCTTGGCCGTCATCGGGCTTTCCCTGCTGCTGGCTTTTGGAAAAAGGCGGTCGGAGCGTACTCTCCTCTCATCCCTGCGCAAGAAGCTCCTCACTCGGGAAACCCTGCGCCACTACCCTGACACTCTTCTGGATGCCATGATTGCAATGTCCGCCTCCTACACGGCCCTGGCTTATTCGGTATTTGCCTTCCAAACCTCGCCCAAAACGGTAAGTATCTCCCTCACCAACCTTCTCCCCGCAACCCTTTCCTCGCCAAAGTGGGTCCTGATCACCGTCCCCGTTGTGATCTACGGAATTGCTCGATACCTTTTTATAATCTACGAAAAGAAAGAGGGAGAATCGCCGGAAAAGGTTCTTCTCACCGACCTTCCCCTCCTCGGGACCGTCATCCTTTGGACCCTAATGCTTTTTGTCATCATTTACGTCCTTGGCTGACAGGCCATCTCTCTCCCTCCACAAGGAGAGGGCCTTTAAAGTTTCCGGGCGTACTCTGCGGAAACCCAGCCTTCCTTCCCCTTAAAATCAATCTTGAACCAGTCTCCCTGCTTCCCCAGATACTGATACTTCTCCCCCGGCTTGGCCTTCCCAATCTCGCTAAAAGAGGTCCCGGCCCCGGAGCGAACCCGCAGAAATCCCAAACCCGTCTCAAGAATCTTAACTTGGGGAGGAGCAGGATAAAGTTTATCCGCTACCAAGCCGAGAGTCTTTCTTGCGGCGGAAGATAAACCCTTATCTGAACCCAAGTAGCCAAGAGTATGCTTCTCATCCGTACGGGACAAGGAGTCTAGAGAAACCTCCGACCCTTCGGCGTCGTAGAGCTTCCCTTCGGCGGTGAGGAAAAAGTCGTATTGAACCTCTTGGTCTGCGCGGGAAGCCCAAAATGAAACTCCCCTCACCCACAGGGTAGGGTCGGCGGAAAGAATGGGCTGGCTGGCGGAAAGATCCCAAACGGTCAACTTCTGATTGGGCGAAGCAAGTTTCGAGGAATCGGCCGGGAAGGGGTTGAGAGCCAAATTTGCCGAAACATTCAGTCGAAAACCCTCCCGAATAGATACCTTAAACCGGCGGGAAAAGTAGCCCGTTTTCTTGAGCTCCAAATCATACTCGCCCGGCTCCACCGGCTTGGAGAGAGGAGCATCACCCAAGGATTCACCATCGAAAAAAACTTCGGCGATCGGCTTAGTAATCACCAGAAGTTCGGTTCCCGTAGAGGATTCCGAAAACCAAACCACCTCCCCCGACGAGAAAATCTCGGAGGGTCCTAGCACCCAATTAACTACTGTAAGCGCACCAGCCGTCAGCCGAACCTTCTGGTTAAAATCCCCAAAACGGACCACCGCATCGCCCCCGTCAAGCTGGTCGGAAAAGTAGGGGGTTTCGCCAGCCTCCTGATCGTTAAGCGCCACCTTCTGCTCCGCCGGGTCGGAATTAATCGAAAGGGCCGCCTTCTTGGAGATCGCCCCTCCAAGATAAACCGCCGCCGCCAGTCCTACCACAATTAAAGCAATAACTAGCCCGCGCACTCCTCGCATATTTCTAGTTTAACAGAAGGGGGGATTAGAAAAGATCCCCTTGGTCTTCGGTGTTAAAATGAGGAAGAGTGCAGAAGGTGCGGTGGCCGAGTGGCTAGGCAGGCGCCTGCAGAGCGTCGCACGGGGGTTCGACTCCCCCCCGCACCTCCAGAAGAAGATTGACAGCTGGCAGTTCAAAGTCCACAATGTGGGCACAGGAACAGATATGTTAGTGTGTTTTAAGAAGGGGATGTGAAAATAAGAACTTAACAATGGCTTACTACGATTTCGATCTACCATCAATTTTTCGTCTCTTCGGTTATGACCTCAATGAGGATCTGCCCCGAGCTTCCTCGGCCGGACTCAATATCTACGAAACCAGGGGTGAACTCATAGTTGAGGCGCCCGTACCCGGAGTCAAAAAAGATGAAATCACCGTTGAAGCGGCTAATGGGATGCTTAAGATAGATGCCGCCCACCGGGAGACGGAGGAAGAGAAAAAGGAAAAAGCGACCGTCTATTGCGCCCAACGCCTTAGTGAGTTTCATTATTCCACGACTCTACCTAAAGAGGTTAAGGATGGGGAAGCCAAGGCCAAGCTGGAAGACGGGGTCCTAAAAGTCCGCATCCCTCTCAAAACGATGGCAAAGAAAAAGCGCGCCACCATCCCCGTAGAGGGAGAGTAAACGCGCCTAGCCTAAGCTTCTAACCGAAACGCTCGGGTAAAGAGAGCAAACATCAGTACCCAAAGGACAGGAATCCAGAGTCCCGAAGTGACACGGAGAATAAAACCAACCTCCCAAATCGGGCGACCCAGAAACCAAGTTGTTGCGGATGCAACCGTCACAACAAGTAAAAAGCGAATCATCTTCTCCCTTCCTCTTCTTCTCTATAGGATATATTATACCACCTCAACCCGATGGTCTAAAAACCTTCTCCAAGGACTCTCTAACCCTCAGCGGGAAGAGATGGCCGTAGTGATTAAACTCAACCAACCTTACTTCGTCACTTTTGTATTTAAAGATCGTCACCCCGGTGTTAGCCACATGGGCATTCTTCATCAAATACTCTTGATAACCTAAGGCATACAAGAGGGCCTTGATAAAAATCCCGTGAGCAATGACGGCGGTATTTTTTCCCTCGTTCCTATGGATAATCTCCTCAAGCACTTGTTTCCCCCTCTTCATCACCATATGCAAAGATTCTTTACCGCCGACCAGGAAATCCAAATCCGGATGGCGCTCCTTAATATATTTGGTCCAATCGCCCGGGGAGGAGGTTGATATCTCCCGAAGAAGAGGAGAAACCTCGGTAGCAAGGTCCAACTTTTTACCTACAATTTTGGCCGTCTCTAATGCGCGGATGAGATCGCTTGAGTAAAGGGCCTGAATATCCTTACGGGAGAGAAATTGAGCCAAAGCTCTCGACTGCCGCCTCCCCAACTCGGTAATCTTTCCCGTCTTAATATCCTCCTGGGCATGTCGGGCAAGATAAATCCTCATAACCCTTGAAGTTTACCAGAGAATACTCGGCTGACGGGTGCGCTTTTTTATCTGCAGTCTAATTCCTTGACAGATACCCTTCAAAATCGGGAAAGTAGTTATTGATAGTATCGGGGATGGAGAATGAGGAAAGAATTGACTCCTTTGATTCCTTTGAAAGCAAAAATTCAAAGGACTTTCTCACTGTCTCTTCGGAGTGGAGACCAACTTTTTTAGCAAACCCCTCGTCTAAAACCACCCGGTGAACGGTTCTGCTACCACCGTCCTCTCCAACCGTGACCTCAAATTCCCCATTCTTCGTTCTTCTAACTGTAATCTTAAAGTTTCCCACGCGATTGTCAAAGGCGGCTATTCTTCTCCAAATAATCCTCAATCAGCTTAATATCCTTCAGATCCTTCTTGCGCCCCATCCTCCGCTTCCATTCCTTCAGATCTTCCAGCCGGACAAAGCGGATCTCATTAATGATTTCTGCGCTTCTAACTAGCTCTTCAGGATCAAACCCGAAGCCGGGACCCCGCATAATCTCAATGTTCTCCAAAAAAATCCCCGGGGAGCCGTCGCTAAACTTTCCCACCGGAAACCTTTCCACCAATTTCCTCCAAAGAGATCGCGTAACGATGATGTCCAAATCATGCGCTTTCCTTAATCCATGGACCTCCATAACCGAACCGCCGAAAATGGCAAACTCGCCTTTGGGAAGATCGAGTCCTTTCAGCTTTCTCAAGAGATCTTTCATCACTACCACGATGATAACAAACTTAAAATTTCTCTGTTAGAATAGTCCCGGAAAGATGACCAAACCTCTAGCGGAGCAGGTCCGCCCCCAAAACCTCAAAAAGTTTGTCGGACAGAAACATCTAGTGGGAGAAGGAAAGCCTATCACCCTCACCGTGGAAAAAAAGCGGATTCACTCCATGCTCTTTTGGGGTCCTCCGGGGTGCGGCAAGACCACCCTGGCTCGCATTGTCGCCGGCGAAACCGGAGCCCAATTCTTTCCCCTCTCGGCCGTCTCGGCCGGAAAGGCCGACGTAAAGAAAGTGGTCGATATGGCCAAAGACCCTTCCTTCTCTGGAGAAGTCCTTCTTTTTATCGATGAGATCCACCGCTTCAACAAAGCCCAACAAGACTACCTCTTGCCCTACGTAGAGGATGGGACGGTTACTCTCATCGGCGCCACTACGGAAAACCCCAGCTTCGAGGTAATTCCTCCGCTTCTCTCCCGCTGTCAGGTCTTCGTCTTGGAACCTCTTTCCAAGGGAGAGCTGAAAAAGATTATAAAAAGAGGGGTTCAAGAACTCCAAAAGAGCCCCCAGTTTAGGGACTTGGCCACCCCCAAAGAAGCGGTGGATTTTCTCATCGAGTTTGCCAACGGGGATGCCCGGCAGGCCCTAAACCTGCTTGAGGCCGCGGCGCACCTCTACCAAAAAATCACTTTAGACAACCTTAAAAACGCCTTACAGAGCAAACTCCTCCGTTACGACCGAGCTGGTGAGGAGCACTATAATACGGTCAGCGCTTATATCAAGAGTATGCGGGCCGGGGACGTGGATGCGGCTTTATACTACTTAGCCCGCATGGTCGATGCGGGCGAGGATCCTCTCTTTATCGCCCGGAGAATGATAATCTTCGCTTCGGAAGACATAGGCGTAGCACAACCCACCGCTCTGGTTGTAGCTAATGAAGTCTTCCGCGCCTGCGAAACGATCGGCTACCCGGAGTGTGCTATCAACCTTGCCCACGGTACGGTTCATCTGGCCAAAGGCAAAAAGGACCGCACTGCTTACGAGGCCTATTTCAAGGCTTTAGAAGACGTCAGGCAGTACGGAAATCTCCCCATCCCCCTGAACCTTAGAAATGCCTCCACTAAATTGATGAAGAAGCTAGGATACGGAGAGGGATATGAAAAATACTCCCAAAAGAGTCTCCTCCCCAAGGCATTAAGGGGGAAGCGCTACTTTTCCTCCGCGAGAGGTCCAACCGCCCGCGGCGGGGGTAAAGCGAGGAGCAAGCAAACTCCCTAAGACCAAAGGCTAAGAAAAGCCGAGGCTCTTTAGACCTCGAATATTTACTTTCCGCTCGCCTTCTCCCACGACCACCCGAAGACGTAACCCACTACCCAAAAAGAAGCCCCCAGCGTCAAGCCTCCGAGCAGAAAGTTCTCCAATGTCAACCCCCAAGACCCCAAGACGGAGATATCCAATCCATGCAACCACCACTTGGTAACTACCAAGGAGAGGTCAGGCAGCAGCCAAACGGCTAAAGCGCAAAGGACCCACAGAATAGACACCGTCAACCCTAAAGTATTGGCGAGAACCAGCTTATCCAACTTCACTTCCGTATTTCACCCCCTCTCAAGATTAACCATTTATCCATAACTATCCCATCACGTTTGACGTGACCAACAGAAACCCTTGTCGTTATTTTACGAAAAACGCCCTTGCCCCCGTTGTAGCCATCTGCCCGATCGTGCTAAAGTGGTTTAACTGGAGCGGGGATATCAACTATGAAAAGGGTAAAGGTCATTGTTAACGGATACGGAGTAATCGGAAAAAGAGTTGCGGATGCGGTAGCCCTGCAGGATGATATGGAGCTGGTTGGGGTTTCGGATGTAGCTACTGATTACCGCATCTGGGGGGTACTGAGAAACCAATACCCTCTCTACGCCTCCACTCCGGAAGCCCTTAAAGAGATGCGCACCGCCGGTTTCAAAGTAGCCGGAGGACTGGAAGACATTCTCCCCAAAGCGGATGTAGCGGTCGACTGCACCCCCAAGGGGATTGGCGCTAAAAACAAGGCCCTTTACGATCAGCATAAAGTCAAATCTGTCTTCCAAGGCGGGGAAAAGCATGAGCTGACCGGATTTTCGTTCGTAGCTCAAGCTAATTACGAGGGGGCCCTCGGACGGGACTCGGTAAGAGCAGTTTCCTGCAACACCACGGGAATCTGCCGCACCATGGGAACCTTGCAGAAAGAAGGATTAATCAAGCGGGCCCGCATCTCCATTTTTCGCCGGGGCACCGACCCTTGGGAGTCGCATCTCAACGGCCAGATAAACACTGTCACCCCCGAGAACGCAATCCCCTCCCACCAAGGGCCGGATGCCCAAACCGTTATCCCCGATCTAAATCTGGTTACCATCGCCTCGTCCGGGCCGTTTAATCTAAGCCATATGCATACCGCCTTCGTAGAGTTAACCAAGACGGTAAGCAAAGACGATATCCTTCAGCTCTATCAGCACGCGCCCCGAATTGCCTTTGTTAGATCAGGAGACGGGTTGGTGGCTCTCAACTCGGTGATTGAGCTGATGCGCGACCTCAAACGCCCGCGCAACGACATGTGGGAAGTAGCTCTATGGGAAGACATTCTCACAGTTGAGGGGAACGAGCTATACCTGATATACCAAGCCCACAACGAGTCCATCGTCATCCCCGAGAACATTGACGCTATCCGAGCCGTCACCAAACTGGAAACCGATCCAACTGCTTCGATAAAGAGGACCAATGCCAGCCTGGGCATCAAAAACAGTTTTAGGGGGTGAACATCAATGGGTTTTTTAAACAACACTTCTGACAAAAAAGAAAAAGGCAACTCTCCCGCCAAGGCCAAGGACCCGGTTTGCGGAATGGAAGTTGATCCCAAAACTGCAGAGAGCTTGGAAAAGGACGGCCAAACTTATTATTTCTGCTCTGCCAAGTGCAAGGAGGACTTTTCTTCAAAAAGCGGCGACTCTTCCCCGAAAAAGTCGGGGGGATGCTGCTGATAAGTTCTCAGTATATCTAAAAACTGGTGTGGTTCCTATCTACCGACAGGTGGAGGCGAGAAGGGGGTTCAGAAACCGCCCATTCCGCCGGGCATTCCACCACCCATTCCTCCCGCAGGAGGAGCGGTAGGACCTGGGGGGTTCTCTTCGGGGATATCGGTAACGAGGGACTCGGTGGTAAGAACCATTACCGCCACAGAAGCTGCATTCTGTAGGGCGGAGCGAGTCACTTTAGCTGGATCAATAATTCCTTTTTTAACCAGGTTGGCAAACTCACCTTCGAGCGCATCCCATCCCCAAAACGCTGCATCGGTGCTTCTCTTCCTCTCAATTTCCGCTACGATATACCCTGCGTCTCCCCCGGCGTTTTCAACAATCGCGCGGAGAGGCTTATCTAAAGCTTTATAGATAATATCCCGGCCAAAAGTAATATCACTGCCCTTGGAATGATCACGGGCCAGCGTCTTCCGAGCCCGTAGAAGGGCGATCCCGCCTCCAGGGACGACCCCCTCCTCGAGAGCG
>BTRF01000007.1:0-19894 GCA_036986255.1 Patescibacteria group bacterium
CCCCCCAGCGCTTCCACAATTCTTCCCTTAGTATAGTTCGAATTCGCTACGATCCCATCCGCCTCCCCAACCCATCGGGATGTCTCCTTCCCCTGCCACTTTCTATATGCGGGAGTTGCAAACTGAGGAGCGTCCAGGTACGCCAAATCGTGGATCGTAACCACCGTTTTTCCCTCTCGTGGCGGGAACATGTAAAAAGTAGTAGAAAAATGTAAGTCATGCCGCCCGTGAATCAGCTCAACCGGAGTCCGCATCCCCATCTTATACAGGAGCCGGTAAACCCTAAAAGGAGGAAAACCTTTAAAGCTGTAGCGGAAATTTGGACCCGGTTTTCCGAAGTAAGCTAATTCTTCTCCGGACGAATCAAACAGGAGAAGGTCGTAAAAGTTCCTCTTGTCAAGCTTAAAAAGCTCTTCCAGCAGGTGGTGCGTGTACTGGCCGGTTCCCGTACGGGGTGGAACTAAAAGTTGGGCTTGGACTCCGATATTCATAGCAACGAGTTAAAAACGTTAAGAACCTTCCCCGCCGATTCATCCCACCTAAACCTCTTAGCGTTCTCCAATCCCTTTGCAGACAGATTCTCTCTAAGCTCCGCCGCGGAAAGAAGCCTCTCCACCGCCCCTTTAAGACCGTCAACCTGATGGGGATCAACCAGCAATGCCGCCCCGCCGGCGGCTTCCGGCAAGGAAGTAGTGTTGGAGGTAACCACCGGAGTTCCGCAGGCCTGGGCCTCCACCACCGGCATCCCAAACCCCTCAAAAAACGATGGGTACACAAAAACCTCAGCGGCGGAGAGAAGCACGGGCTTATCCTCATCGGGCACAAAACCGGTAAATATAACGTCTTCTTCTATTCCTAAATCCTCAACCTGCCTGAAAATCTCATTGTACATCCACCCCTTCTTGCCGGCCAGCACCAAGTTAAAATCTCCTCTACTCTCCAAATTCGCGTAGGCCTTCAGAATAGAAACGATGTTTTTCCTCGGCTCGAGCGTCCCAAGGTAAAGAATAAAGGGTTTTTCCAAACCGTACTTTTCCTTTACTTTTTCAATCTGCGGTTTGCTTGCGGGCTTAAACTTTTTCCTGTCTACTCCCGGGTAAGCTACCGTCACTCTATCCTCAGAAATTTTATAGGTGTTGACAATATCCTGCTTAGTGTATTCGGAATTGGCAATGAGATGATCCGCCCGTTTGGCAGAAACCGAAACGAAGCGCCGTAAAAAAATCTCATTGAATTTTGCCACATATTGCGGAACCTTTAAAAAGGAGAGGTCGTGGATGACGACAACGCTTTTCCCCGTCCAATGGGGATATTCCACAAAATCCGGAAAGAAGTAAATGTCATGACGGCCGAAAAAAGCTTCCAAAGGAAGAAGTGGAACCCCTAATCCCGCGTAGGTGGCGTACCTAAAAAATTTATAAGGGAAGAAGCGCTGGTATTTGTAGGTAAAGCTGCTCCCCTTGCCCAGCATGTGTTCGGGCTTTCGCCCAAAAAACATAAGGTCGTAGCGGTTCTTTTTGTCTTGTTTGAAGATCTCCTCAAGAAGACCCTGCGTATAGTACGTTACACCGGCCGAACGTTTTATAAGCGTTTGAGCGTCAATCCCGATTTTCATCTCTTCATACACCTACCTTCCTGCTCTCAGTATACCTGCGGGCGAGCTTAATCCCCAAAGAAGTCAGTTCGGACAGAGCTTTAAATCGAACCGCCCGCAAAGCAAGGAAGTAAATAACCGCTCCTGCCAAAACCGAAAGGATCAAAACCGCTAACTTGGAAACGCCCAGCGGCAAAAGCCCCGCCCGCAAACCAAAAACGGCTGCAACCATCAGCAGAGTGGCTCCGAAAACCGGCAGAATGGCTTTCCACAGAGCGCGCATGCTCCCACCCACCGGGCGGATAGAAATATACTGGGTTATCGGGGTGTCCAGAAGTACGGCCAGAGAAAAACCCGCCGCCACACCCGTTAGTCCTCCCCAGATCAATCCCAGATAAATAAAACCCATCGTAAACAAAGTCCTCACAAAATTCCAAGCCACAAAGATGCCCGGACGGCCCTTGGCCACAAGGACGTATCCAAGGACGGGGTTTATGGAAAGAAGTGCTCCGGCAATCGACAGGTACTGAAGAGGAGCAACCGCCCCCAGCCACTTACTGCCAAACAAAACCTCAATGAGCTCAGGGGCGGTGGCGGCTAATCCCAAGGCAACGGGAACGGTAACCAACGAAACATACTGAACCGCCCGCAGGTAGGCCTTTTCAAGGCGGGCATTATCATCCTGAATTCTGGAATAAGCCGGTAAAAGAACTCTGGTTACCAGAGGGGTAATCTGATCTCTGGGGATCATAATTAAGCTGTAAGCAATTGAGTAAACCCCCAATGTGGAAGTCCCTAAGATACGGCCGATCAGCCCCCGGTCGGTGTTGCGGCGGAAAAACTCGATAAACCCATTCCCTACAAGCTTCAAACCAAAGGCGTAAATTCGCTTAAAAGTCCGCCAATTGAAGACCAAAGAAGGCCGCCAAGAAACCGAAAACCACAGGGTAGCAGCATTGAGGACAGACTTAACCAAGTACCCAAAAACAAGCGCCCATGCCCCCCAACCCAACAAGGCCCCAATCACGGCCGAGACGCCATACCCCAGAGATGCAATAATCTCTCTAATCGAGAGGGTCCTAAAGTCCATAATCCTTGTCAAGTATCCAACGTGCACTGTCGAAAAAGAATCCGTAACCAAAGAAACGGACAACCCAATAAGGATCGGCCTCACCTTCGCATCGCCAAAGAAAGATGCGACTAGAGAAGAAGCCGCAAAAGATAAGCCAAATAAAATTACACCGAGAAGAAGGTTGGGCCAAAATATGGTTGAAAGATCATCCTCGTCAAGATCCTCCTTGCTTTGGGCTATTGCAACACCCAAACCGGAGTTGCTGAACAATGTAAGAAAGTTAAACACCACGATCGCGCTGGCGACCAGTCCAAAATCGCGCGGGGAGAGCAGGCGGGCCAAGATAAGAGTAGTCAGTAAAATAAAACCCCGGTTTACTATCTTGGAAGCGGCCATCCAAGAAACACCTTTAAATATTTTAGACTTAAGCCCGGGTTCTTTTTTCATATTTCCAAGGGTTTACCGTCCAGATCACCGGAAGGCTGAATCCCCAGGTTTTTAAGAATCGTAGGGGTAATGTCGGTGGTTTCAACGGTACCAATGTTTCCTTTGGGCTTGCCGTCGACGAGGAAAATTCCAAACTCCCGGTGTTCCCCGCTCCTCCGGATGCCCGCGTGCCCGGAGGTGCTAAAAACCTCATCGGACATTTCGGCGTTAAGAATATACTCTCCTTTGGTCTCCACCAAAATATCAGGACCCTTCAATAGGTAGGGCCCATGATAAACGTCTCTGGCCAAATAAGTCTTCACAACCACTCTCTCCCCGGTTTCGGGATCCCGCAGATCCTCAATAATGGCCCGAATCTCCTTAACAACACCCTCATAATCCTTTTCCTCAACCACCCCTCGCGGAAAGCGTCCTTTCAAGTTAATCTTGATGCCCTGCCCTGAGGAAGAGATCGAGAACGCCTTGGTCTTCTCCCAAACGACGTAATCCAAAAATTCCTTCCCCTCCAGCCCCACGGTCTTCCTTAAGACCGTCCGGCGCTTGAAAGATATCCGGTGGCGGAGGCCGAACCGATCCGCCCCGCGAATTATCTCTAGCGCCAACTCCCTTAACCGCATTTCGAGAGAAGAGGGCGCCACTACAGACGGCAAATCCGCCTCAAGATACCCTTCTTTGCGCAGAAGGGTGTTGATATGGATATTCTTGTGAACCGGTCCCATCCCATGATCGGAAAGAACCATTAAAACCGCTTGGTCCTGAACGGCTTTATATATCTCTGCCAAGATATTGTCCATCTTAATGTAAATCTTCTCCAAAACATCCTCATACCTCTTAGACTTCTCCGGATCATACCCCGGGTGCGATTTATCCATATCCTTCCAAAAGAAGTGGCCAATCCAGTCCAACCCCATAAAGACGGTGATTAGTAAATCCCAGTCATCCCCGGTTAAAAAGCTAAGGCACAGATCCTTCTGCTTCTCCATCAGCCCGTGGACCCGCTTCAGAAATTCTTCCTTATCGCGGACAAAAAGCTGCGGAATACCTTTGATAAAAAGGTCCTCGCCTCCCAAAATCTTTAATACACCCTCCTTAGCGTTGGGCGGGTAGACAAACTCACTGTCGGGGCCTGGAGATCCTATTCCCGAAACCACCACCCCGTTTACCTCATCCGGCGGGAAGGTGTTCGGAACGCCAATTACAAAAACGCGCTTTCCTCTCCGGCTGACCGTCTGCCATACCGCCTTGGTCCTCCGATCGGAGGAGAGAGTAGGATATTTTTTGTACCCCTCCATCTCGAAAAAATCAAAGATCCCGTGCTTCCCCGGATTAACGCCGGTAAAGATCGAAGCCCACGCCGGAGGGGTCAAAAACGGTTTGGTGCTCCTGAGCTTGGCGCAAGATCCCGCTTCCTTAAAGGACTTTAAAAAGGGGAGCTTCCCCTCCTTAATCCAAGGATCAACCAAATCCCAAGTGGCGGAATCCAAGCCCACAACGACAACTTTTTGCTTTCTCTTTGATGCTATAACTATCTCCCTAATTACCTAAATTTTTCCCCGTCCCATTCCTACGTAATCAAAACCGGCCTTTCGAATCTTAGCAGGATCGTAGAAGTTGCGCCCGTCGGCGACCATGCTTCCGCGCATCAGCTCCTTCACCTTTCCCCAATCCAGGTCGGAAAACTCTGCCCACTCCGTCACCAGCGCCAGGCAGTCTGCGCCATCCAAAGCGTTATAAGCATCTTCAGCCCACTTGATCATAGACTTCCCCACCCACCCCGGCATCTTTTTCGCATTGGGCATTGCGATAGGATCAAAAACCGAAACCTCAGCCCCCTGTTTAAGAAGGGTGTTAATAATCTCAACCGAAACGGCTTTGCGCATATCGTCGCTCTTAGGCTTAAAAGCCAGTCCCAAAACGGCAACTCGTTTGCCCTTCAAGCCTCCAAGACCTTCCTTAATCTTTTCCGCAAAACGCTGATGCTGTTCGCGGTTGACAAAATTAGCCGCCCGCAAAATGCCAAACTCGTAACCGGCGTGATCGGAAAAAGCCAGCAGCGAGGCCACGTCCTTAGGGAAGCAGCTCCCCCCGTAACCCAGACCGGCCCGCAAAAACCGAGGTCCGATCCGATCGTCCAACCCCATTCCTTCGGCAACCTTAACTACATCAGCCCCCACCCGCTCGGCAATCTGAGCCATCTCATTGATAAAGGAAACTTTCGTTGCTAAAAAAGCATTGGAGGCGTACTTAACCAATTCGGCACTCCTAATATCGCAAACCAGCAAGGGAGATCTATCAAAAGAGGCCAAAAGTCTTCGAAGAACCTTCACGGGTTTATCCGAATCGGCCCCAATGATGATTCTTGAGGGCTCCTGCGTATCCTTAACGGCTCTCCCCTCCGCTAAAAACTCCGGGGAATCAACCACATCAAAATCCTTCCCAACGACACGATCGCCCGATTCCCCAATTAACTGCGCAACGCGCCCGGTCGTCCCGGGAGGAACGGTGGACTTAACCACCACCACCGTGTAACGGCCCCCCAAGTTCTCTCCAATATCAGCGGCCGCCGAAAATACATAGGAAAGATCAGCTTCGCCGTTTCCCCTGCTGGGCGTTCCCACGCAGATAAAAACCACTTCCGCTTCAGGGATGGCCTCTTTATATAAGGTGGTAGGAATTAGATTTTTGGATCGAAGTCCTTTCTGAATGAGTACGCCCAGTCCCGGTTCAAAAAACGGCTCTTTCCCGGCCATAATGACTTTGATCTTCTCTTCGTCAACATCCAAAACCCGGACCTTATGTCCTAAATCGGCAAATACTGCCGCTGAAGTTAGACCTACATACCCTGCCCCTACAAAAGTTAGCTTCACGGGATAAATTTTAACAGATAAAGGATGCGCGCCAAACCTACATGGACGTGATTTTTCAAATCGCTAGCATGTGAGCTATAACTCACTAAAGCTCGTTATAGCGTCAAAGATCTTAACATGGACGTGATTTTTCAAATCGCTAGCATGTGAGCTATAACTCACTAAAGCTCGTTATAGCGTCACATGTAACCGAGGTCGCGGAGGCGCTTCATGATCTGCTCTTTGTCTTGGCGGCGGCCTTCACGTTCAGCAGTGTTTTCCAAGTCCTGCTCCCAGGCGGGTTTATCGGAGGTCTTCGCAGTCGTCCCTTTCGCTCCAAGGGAGCGGTAGCCTTCCTCATAAAGTTTTAAATATGGGACCTTATTTTTGTGCGTGGCGTCCCAAACATCTTTCTCTTTAAAGTGGAGAATGGGATGGACCCGGAAGTGATCCGGATTTTTACGTGGCGAGAAGTAAGTCTCGTTTGCCCGCGCCTCCTGCTCGTCCCAACGGATTCCGGTAATCAAGGCCCGAATCCCCTCTTTTTCCAGATGAACGTTCATTGCCACCGTTTTCATAAGGTGGTTGCCAACATAAGATTCAGGCTCAAAAGGAAACTCCTTGGCCTTAAAGTCGAGGGCTTTGAGCGCCTCTTTGTTTCTTTTGTTCAGCTTTGAAACCTTTACCGGATCGCCGACTTTTTTGACTTGCTTTAAGACATCGTCGTTTTGTGCAATGTGATAAGTAAATTTCCAATCGCTGGATAGCTTGTCGGCAAACTCCCAAACCTCTTCAAATACATAACCCTCATTAATAAACATAATATGAGGAAGAGGAAGCCCTTTCTCTTTGGCAAGCTCGCGGGCCATCCACAAAAGGATGGTGCTGTCCTTACCGCCCGTCCAAGCAAGAGCAAGCTTATCGTTTGGAAACCTCCGATAGGCCTCTGCAATAACCCGCTTGCTCTTGGCCACTTTCTCGTCGACCGAGGATTTTTCCACGAAACTCTTGTCCTCCTTGATAGGAGAGCTGCTAACGATGGCCTTGATGCTGTCTAATATCCTCATTGCAAATAACTTGTTGGGCTTGCCTCGCCCTAGATGTATCCCAACTCTTTCAACCTCTTTACAATTTTATCCTTATCCTCCGTACTAAACGGGGCACCACCCTCCTGGCCCAAAACGATCTCCCGCATTACAAACGTAGCAAAGCTGGAAACGGATGGGAACCCTGTCCCCTTAATCAGTCTTTCCAACTTCCTAAACAAGGGCGCCGGAATCGACACAGTGGTGAACTTTGATATATGCTTCATTCTTGGTAATTATACATAATTAGAAACCGCGGGCAAGTTTACTCGGAAAAATGGACGTGATATGCTTCTTTCAAGCACCCCAAAATCCGCAGAGGAAGGAAGGGAGAAAAATGAATCAAAGAGTGGTTCTTCAAATCCGCTTAAGCAAACGGTGGGTTGAGCACTCCCAAGAACCCGTTGACATGCTGGCCAACTTTCTTTTTTCGTTTTACACATTCCTCGGGCTCGCCGATCCATCGGCAGCTTTCAAGTGGGAACTGACGAATGGGCATAATAATGTCCCTTATCTCATTCTCTTTGAAGAGTTGCCTCTAAGCGAGGAAGAAGTTCAGGAGGACGAGTTCACTCCCCCTTCCGAAAACTCTTCCCCCGATGATCCCTCAGACCGCATCTTCACCGAAGACGACCTGAATCCGGACATTGTACATGATCCTTCAGATCACTAGCAATCTCGCTTCGTTCGATTGGAAAGGAGGATAAAGATGGCTAAGAAACTAGTCCTTCCTAAGGTTCGTAAGTCCCCCGTAACGCATATTGAAAACCACATAAGGGAGCATGTCATTGGGCAGGATCGTCCGATCCGCGAGATCGCAAGAGCAATGGAGCGCGCTTACGCCGGGCTGAAAGACCCCGAGCGCCCTGTAGCTACCCTCGCCTTCTTCGGACCAACCGGCAGTGGTAAAACCCTGGCAACCAAGGTTTTGGCAACCTCCTGGAGAACGCACAAGGTCTGGCAATGCCGGCGGTTTAAAGAGTGTGATTTCCAGGTAACAGAAGAGGATAAGGATAAGGGTACAAGGGTTCCGCCCATCTGCCCTCTGCACAAGCAGGAGCGAAACTTCGATATTCCAGTTGATGAGACCGAAATCCCCAACATTTGGATAATTGACTGCGCCAACCTTAGCGGTTCCTTGGAACACGCCATGACTACCCTCATGGGTTCTCCTCCATCCTACGTTGGGAACGACATTCCGCCACGGCTTGCGGGCGGAAAAGCACCCCGAGTGGTGGTCTTTGACGAGGCCGAGAAAGCCCTCCTCACCCAAAATTGGAAAGGCGGGCAAAGCACATTTGCCAACATCCTTCTCAAGATCCTAGATGAAGGCAGAATCACAAATAACCGCAATGAGGAAGTAGACTTCAGAAATTCAATCATCATCCTCACCGGAAACCTTGGAGCGGCCGAGATCCTCCAAGAGTTCGAGGGGCGGAGGCTCGGTTATCGCACAGGCGGCACTCGTCGGGACATCTCCAAGATGACTGATAAGGAAGTGATGGAGATTAACCAACGGATCTACCAAGTGGTTAAGGAAAAGGCTAAGCGTGAGTTTGCTCCCGAGTTCCTGAATCGGCTGGATCGGTTGGTTGTATTCCACTTCCTAACTCGAAGCGACTACGATCAGATCCTGGATCTGGAACTCGCTGAATTCCAAAACCGCATCAACGCGAACGAAAAACCAAAGCCTCAGTTCGTGGTTACCTACACACCTAAAGCGCGTACAGCCCTGCTCGATGAATCCATGAGCAATAGGAGCCTTGGCGCCCGAACGCTAAAGCGCGTCATCGAGAAGAGGATTGTCACCCGCATATCGGAGTTCTTAAACGAAGATCTGATTAGGGACGGCGATCATCTGGAGGCGCGGGTTCGAAAAGAGCGTAGGCCTGAGGGGAAATTTGAAAAAACGGTTGTCTTCTACCGGATGGACCAAGACGAGAGTCGCTTGCTTCTCTCCCCACAGGAAGAGGGGAAGGGTAGTGAGTAGATACAAACCCCCCTGGCCAACCAAGAAGGGAAAGCCCTTTCCCCAAAAGCACCATATCCTCCCTTCCTCTCGTGGCGGGAACAGTCGCCCCAAAAATATCCTTAGGGGAATTCCGTCCGACGACCACTGGGCTTGGCACAAGCTCTTTGGAAATCTCACCCCTCGGGAAACGGTAACGGTTCTCCTCCGTTACTTGCTCAAAGGGGGGAAATACTATCGGTTTCGGAGAAGCATTAACAAGAAGACAAGTCCTCCTAAAGCGATGTCTCCCGATGAAATGATCCTAGCGATGCTCAAGCTAGGCATCTTTCCTCAAAACTGGATCCCCTCGGACGAGATTATGAGAGTACTGGAGAAAAAGAGAGAGTAACAAACAAAGGAATCCTGATCCGTCAGGGTTCCTTCTTTTTTTAATTTGCCCCGGATGGTAAACTAATGCCAAGCAGATTCACAATCCGATAAAGGAGAAGAGAGATGAATCATCAGGTTCAGGATCCCGTTGTGCGTACCGTAAAGGAACGCGAACGCTTTTTTTGTCCTATTTCCGACTGCCCCCACGAAAGGGCCGTTAAGAAGGGGTACCTCACCTACCGAGGTTACAAGAATCACTTCATGACCTACCACCTTCAAAGCGAGACCGTCGGATTCATGTCGCGTCTCGATTGGGGCTCTCCCGGCTTCCGGAAGGGACTCATCTATCTGGCCTTTAAGCACTTCCGCCAGGAAAAGGTGCGCTTCATCGTCCTGGCCGGCGGTTTGGTTTCCTTCCCTCACCTTAAGCCCCAATTAACAAAAACATCCCTCCGCGCCCTCGCAAATGAGTACGGATTCAAGGACATCCATGACAAGGACGGAACGGTCATAGTGAAAGCTACCGATCGCGCTCAAGACCGGCTCTTTGATGAATGGGTAACTGGGATTGACAACGCTATCCCGCAGCTGCGGATCAAAGGGCGGAAGTTCGTCCGAATCTACATTGTCACCTCCCCAGCCCCCAACTACGATGGTTGGGTGGGGTCGGAAATTGCGCGGCGGCTGGCCCGTCGGCGTCCGGACATCCGTTTCTGGGGCGAGCGGTCGGTCCGCTTCCCTCTCAAGCTTCAAAATAAGGTGATTTGGGTTCTAAACCCCCTCAAGGCATCGTGGCGAGGCAAGTATTTCTCAACGGCCGTAGATCGTCTGATTGAAGATGAGTTGAAGCAGACCTCCCAATCCCTCCCCGACCTGTGGGTGGTGGGATGCACGGCCTCTTCTCTCCAACGGCCGGAAGGTGAAAAACCCCGGCCTCACATCAGCCTCCCAGCCCTGCATAAGCTCCAGGAGGTGCACACGGCCGAAAATCAGGTCGGAATCCGAGTGGTGGAGTTCATTCCCCAAACCGATCGGTTCCTAGTAAGGAATTACACCTTCAAGGACCACACCGCCAATGAGAGGCAGTGGATCCCCAAACCCGAAAGCGCCAACAAGCTGCAGCGGCGGATCGTCTCGACGCTCAGAGAGAGCGGACCGAGCACCATCGGAATGCTGGAAGATGCGTTGGGGGTTCCCAGAGGCCAAATTTCCGATGCAATCAGCAAGCTGAACAAAAAGGGGTACGAACCCCAAATCCAGCTCGACGAGGACTCCCAGCTCTACGACTTTTGCAGCTGGTGGATCCAGAACAGATTGGCCTACCCGATGGGAGACCCGAAGGAACTTCGGGAAGAAACCATTCTGGGATTTGGGTGCCTGCACGCCGGGAGCATCTTCTCCGAGTACCGCTTCTTCGTTGAGGAAGTCCCCAAGCTGATTCTTCAGCACGGCACGACCGTGCTCGTTGGAGCTGGTGACTTTATCGAGGGCCTCGAATGGGACCTTGATAAAAAGGGCGAGACGATGAGGGGTTGGAACTATACCCAACAGGAGTCTCTGGCCGCCCACATGATCTCCTCAGTAATGCTAAAGGTCTTCAGAGTGCGGCTGGAAGAAGGCCTCCAAGGATTCAAAAAGCGGAAACCTTCGGCTGAACGGCTCAAGGCCATCACCGAAACAGCCCTTCCCACCTTCTTCTATAAGGAGGGAAATCACGACGGCTGGCTTAAGAGGAAGGGTATCACCCCTCTCTCCAAGTTCCGGCCGGCCCTGGTCAGATGCCTCGTAAAGGGGATTGAGAAGATCCTTAGCGAACATGGCCTGGAACTTTCCGGCTTGGATCGCATTGCGATTTCAAAGGTCGTTTACGGAGAGGTGCACCAGCTCCCTTCGGGACTGGGACTCACCATCCGCCATCCCCACATGGCCCGAGCTCTCACCAGCTCGCTCCGTGCCCAGCACACCCTGGCATCCGCCGACACGCCTATCGTAGTTCTGGCTAACTTCCATGTGGCCATTGCGGTAGAGCAGTGGGATTCCGGCCAAGGCCAGCGCGTGGCTCTGCAAGCGGGGGCCATCGTTTGGAGAACTTCCTTTGAGCACCTCAGGTTGAAGAGACTTGACATTGGGGTGGGCCACTTGCGCGTTCTCTCCAACCAAGAAGGTCGAATCGTAATGACCGAAACGGCTTTCTTTGGAGGAGGAGATAGGATAGAACTCAAAAACGAGCTTCTGCTGGACAATTTCATGGCAGAGCTTGGTATCGAAAGTTAACTGTCAGGCCCCGCGGTCTAAATGATCCGGGGCCTTTCTTTTTTCAAAACGAATTTACTTTACCGTTACAGACTTGGCTAAGTTTCGAGGTTTGGACGACTTGCTTCGCAAGTTCTAGCAAACCCCTCACTTGACGGTTACAGACTTGGCTAAGTTTCGGGGTTTGGACGACTTGCTTCGCAAGTTCTAGCAAACCCCTCACTTGACGGTTACAGACTTGGCTAAGTTTCGGGGTTTGTCAGGATCCAGTTTCTTTTCAACCGCCAAATGGTAGGCCAAAAGTTGGGCCGGAACAACATTGACAACCGGAGATGCCGCCCCCGCATCGGGAACCTTCAGCCACTCATCAAATACCTCGTTATTGCTTGGAGCAATTCCGATGATAAAGCCGCCCCGACTCTTGATCTCCTTGGCGTTAGATAAAACCGACGCTTTCGTCCGGTCATCAGATACAAAAACTAAGCAAGGTGTTCCTTTCTCAATCAGTGCAATCAC
Organism: Patescibacteria group bacterium; assembly: GCA_036986255.1. Taxonomy (GTDB): domain Bacteria; phylum Patescibacteriota; class WWE3; order 9FT-COMBO-53-11; family 9FT-COMBO-53-11; genus BTRF01. The sequence goes on from BTRF01000007.1 coordinate 12,155, forward strand.
CCCATGCTTCAGCTCCCCCCCGGCAAACCCTTCGGCATGGATATAACTAACCTCCTTAATCTTTAAAGCCGCTTCCAAGGCTGTCGCATAATTCACTCCCCTCCCAATCGCATAAAGATGCTCCGCATCTTTAAGCTTTTTTGCCAGGTCTTTAATTTTTTCCTCGGTCGGTCCGTCCAAGATCTCCTTTACCCCCTTGGCAGCCCGGGAAACAAGTCTTCTCCCCCTCTCCAACCCTCCCGCGGATGAATCGCCCCCCATACAGGAAGCCAAGAGGATAAAAAGAGCCAGCTTGGCCGTATAGGATTTGGTTGCCAAAACCGCTTTTTCCGGACCGCAGTTGAGCATCAGAGTTTTATCGGCTAAACGCGTGAGCGAAGACCCTCGGACGTTGGTTAGGGCAACCACTTTGGAATGCCGTTTTTTAGCCGCGCGGACGGCCTCAAGAGTATCCATCGTCTCACCCGATTGAGAAGCGGCAATGAGGAGAGATTTGGGAGTAAGAAAACTCTCCAGAAAGTAAAACTCACTCCCCACCGCAAAGTTGACATGCCTTTGGGCCAAATCGGCAAAAAGGTAAGTCGCTGCAATTCCCGAGTGAGCTGCGGTTCCGCAGGCGGTAAAGTAAGTCCCAAACGATCTTTTAATCATACCCGCCACTTCCTTAAGATCCGCTTCAGAATACCGGCTCAGCCGTGCCAAAATCTGCGGCTGTTCACTGATCTCCTTTATCAAATAATGGGGGTACTCGCCCTTCTCCCCCTCCTCCGCCGCCCAATCAATCTTCTCAATCCGGGTCGGCCTTGATCTACCCGTTCCGGCATCGATAATCTTAACTCCCGATCTCGATAACACGGCCCCTTCCCTATCGTTCAAAAAAACCACGCGGTTGGTATACGGGAGAAAGGCCGGAACATCCGAGGCCAGAAAATGCGTCTTCTCCCCCACCCCCACCACCATCGGTGACCCGTTGCGAAACGCTACAATAATCTCCTGCTTGGGAAAATAAACCGCAACGGCATTCAGACCCTCCAGCTGATTGAAAACTGATCGAACCGCTTCAACCAAGTTCGCCGTTCGCCGTTCGCCGTTCGCCGTTCGCTCAATTAGGTGCGCCACCACTTCCGTATCCGTTTCCGAGCGAAACCGATGTCCAGCATCTTCCAAATCCCGTCTAAGCTCCTCCCAATTCTCAATAATCCCGTTGTGAACCACCGCAATCTCACCCCGGCAATCAAGGTGGGGATGGGCATTTTCATCCGTAACTCCGCCGTGAGTCGCCCAGCGGGTATGTCCCAGCCCCGCTCGGGCGGGGATGTCTGACGACATCTGACGGCGAGCGGTTGACTCCTCCGAGATCTTCCCAACCTTCTTAAGGGTGGTCAGGTTCTTACCAAAAGCAACTCCCCAGGAATCGTACCCCCGGTACTCCAAACGCTTTAACCCCTCAATCAAAAATTGGGCGGGATGCTCTTTCTCTTTAGCTGAAACAAAAGCAACTATTCCGCAAATGATCCTAATCCTCCAAAATCTTCACCAACACTCTGGCTAATTTATCTGGGTCGTGCCGCAATAAACTCCGCTTAAGCTTATCGCCCTTTTGGGGCTTAAATGTCCGATGGGAAAGGAAATCACCCCTAATCACCCGTACACCGGATCCGTTGCGCAGATCGTCCTCAACTGGATACGATTTCTCCGAGGTGGCATAGTACCGAAGAATAGCCCGGGGTGGGGGAACATTATTAACTAAGATGTAATCAAACGCTACCTCAAGGTACCGACCTAGTTCAGAAAGATAGCGGGAAGCGGGAAACCCATTGGTCTGTCCAAACCTGCCCATAAGATTGAGGACATAAACTCTCTTTGCTTTAGATTTTTCTACGGCTTTGCTGATCCCCTCCACGAGAAGAGTAGGAAGCAGGCTGGTAAATAAGTCGCCCGGCCCGACCACGATAAGGTCGGCGTTTTTAATGGCTTTAATCGCCTTGGGGTTCGCTTTAACCTTCGGCAACAGATAAACTCTTCGGATGGCTAGCTTCCCATCGTGTTTGGGTTCGTCAATATCGTGCTCCCCCACCACCGTTACGCCTCCTTCGTACTCGGCCACCAGATTGGTCTCATCCAAGGTTACGGGAAGAACGCGACCCTTGATCCGAAGAAAGTTCCCGGCTTCCTCAACCGCCTTCTCCTGGGACCCTAAGATATTGGAAAGGGCCACCAAAAAGAGGTTGCCAAAGGTCGTCCCCTCCACCCCTACCCCCTCGGCAAAACGGTAATTGAAAAGCTCCCGCAAAACGCCTTCCCGCCCATCCTCCTCGCTGAGCGCCAAAAGCGCCTTCCGGATATCGGAAACAGGCAGCAAGCCGAATTCATCCCGCTCTTTTCTAGCTGATCCTCCGGAATCAGCCACCGAAACAACTGCGGTTATCTCCAAGGGGTATTTTTTAAGTCCGGAGAGAACGGCATAAGTCCCCGTCCCCCCGCCTAGAACCACAACTTTCTTGCCCATCATTAAAGAAAAACGATCTGCCTTAAATAGTAGCACGCTCCTCCGTTAAATATGGAGCTCCTACGCGAACAAAGTCCAGAAGAAAAGGATAATTACCAGCGCACCCACTAGAAAATACTCAAAAAACAAGCTCCAACTGAGGCGCTTGCGGTAAAAGTGATAAACCACTCCCCAACTGATGTACGCCAAAACCGCCACCGTCACCACATAAAACTGGACTAAAACCAAGCTCTTGAACTTTACAAAGGCCGCCACCGCCAGTGAGAAAATCAAGCTCAAAACCAAAAGATGGAGCAGGTGGGGAATTTTTTGCTTGCGGAGAGATTGCCAAATCGACATCAAAGAATTCCCCCCGCTTTGGTCAGCCACACTACTACCATCAACAGCCCTAAAATAGCCATATGGCCAATATTCTCCACCGTCCGCTTCAACTCACTACGGGTAAGACCGCCGCGGAGCATGGACAGTTCATCCAAGGCAAAAAGGCCAAGCAGGAAGAAGCCGAACCCTAAGGGAACCGTCTTGGGTGAGGAAACCGGATTCAAGGTCTTTACAATCTGATCCAAGGGAGTAATCCCCACTGAAGCCAGCTCTGCGGGCTGAGAGATTGCAGCTTTACCGTTCTCCGTCGGACCAACCACAATCGCCGGTTTGGCCTCCTCCAAACTGGATTCCGCTCCCGCCGTACCTCCACTCGGCTGGCTAACTTCCTCGGCGGAGGAAGCCCCGACGGCCGCGGCGGCCGAAATCGGCGTTCCCAGCAACTGCACTACCAACGTTGTTTCTTCCCCCAAAAGAGTCCCGTTTATAGCCGCCATCCCAATATCCTTATAATTGCCGTTCAAAAGGTTGGCGCGGTGGGAAGGGGAAGCTATCCAAGCCGTTACGACTGCGACCGAGGTGTCAAAATCCATGGCCAGATTTTCTCCTGCGTATTTGTAAGTGTAGCCGGCCTGGGTAATCAGCTTCCAAGGGGTCGTGGAGCCATCCGGGGCATAGTGGGCCCAATAGTTTTTGGCAAACATATCCTTGGCCTTATTGAGAGCGGCTTTCTCCAGCTTCGGATTTCGCGCAAGGGCAGGCAAACCGCGGTCGACCCTCTCTTGGTTCACCAACCCATACAAGTCATCGGCAACGACGTTGGTGGCAAACCCTAAGATCTGGGGAGAAAGTTGATAGATATAAAGCTGAAAACCCAAAAGAATCAGAACGTAAAGGAAGAGGGCCGAGTTTTTAACCAAACGGGCCCGCCCCCTCCGGTCCGGATAAGGCAGAATAAAACAAGCGTTTCGAACGCAAAAACGGATAAATTTTCGTCCAGCTTTCTTTACCATCTCATCTATCATTATAAGCTATAGGTCTACCAAGAGCAACTCTAAGCTTGCCTATTTGATTCTAGCAACTTCAGAAAAGGACGGCAAAAATATAAAGGCCCGCTGTCTCGAAGACTTTGCGGGCCGTTGAATGGTTACCGTCGAAGGGTTCTCCGGTAGCTGGGAGGTGAAAGATGAGAAGGACTCATTTTTCTCCAACCGTTTTGGGTTGATTTGTAAATCGGGGAAACTTCAGGATTCCTGTTTGAAGAAGCCGCGACTGAGATCAAACCCGCCAGGAGGAAAACCACGCTGATGGTGACCAATGCGATGACGATTGTCATCATGAGCTCCTTTCTTAAGGTATGCTTAATTATTACATACTATGGGGTACATGTCAATAGTGAAAAAGAGCTCCAGGCAGGAGCGAGGATCACTATTGTGCACCTGAGTTAAACGAAGGCGGAACAAATGCACCCGAAGGCGCTTATTTAGGTTTTAGGCGCTATGATTCTCTGCGGTTGAAAAAGTAGCGGACGGCAAGTGCTCCCACCAAAATCCCCAAAAGATCAAAGCCCAGATCCGCCACCCTCCCTTCCCGCAGAGGAACGAAGATCTGATGGATCTCATCCGAAGCGGCATAGAGGAGAGTAAAAACGCCGGCGCTGAGATACAGCTGCCGCACGCTCAATCGAAAGCCGCCGCGCAAAGCGCGGAACAGAAGAAGGAAAAGAACCGCATACTCCCCTACATGAGCCGGCTTGCGGGTCCAAAAATCGACCGCCCCCTCCCCGATCTTCAACCCGGACTGAGCCGAAAGATAATAAATCAGCCCCATCCAAAAAAGCACCGGCAGCCAGAGGGAGAGCTGCTTCTTCAACTTAAGATAAGCTTGCTGAACCATTGCACCACGCCTACTATATCAGATAAAATAACGGGTGTTGCTTCTCTATGCCATCGCTTTCGTTATTTCCGTAGTCGCCCTGGCCCTATCTTCAGTTTTTCTCCTCAATTCCATCACCAAAATTGCCATCAAGATGAGGATTTCGGAGTTCCTGATCGGCTTCGTGCTCGTCGCGGTCGGCTCCTCCTTGCCGGAACTTCTCGTCGGCATTGTGGCGGCAACGGAGGGAGAGCCCCTCCTGTCGCTGGGAAATATCATCGGCTCCAACATCGCCAATCTCACCATCATTCTGGGAATACCTGCCCTGATTGCCGGGGGGATCAGAATCCGTTCCCAAGTGAGAAACCGCGAGATCATCTACATGAACATCTTCGCCGTAGCCCCCCTCATTCTCCTTTTGGACGGGGTTTTAAGCCGCGGAGAAGGTATTCTCCTCCTGCTTCTCTTCGCCTTCTACCTCTACAACCTCGTTCTGAGAAGTAATGTTTACACCAAGGTGATGAAGGATCACAAAAGGAAAATATCGCTGCCCAAACAAATCCTTTTCGTTATCGTCGGATTGACTGCACTCCTGTTAAGCGCAGAAGTGCTGATCCGCTCAGGCATCACCATCGCTACCGCGTTGGGAATCCCTACTATTTTAATCGGGATTTTCGCCCTTGCCCTCGGCACCTCCCTGCCTGAACTCTCCTTTAACATCACCGCCGCAGTTAAGCGTCAGGGAGAAATCCTAATGGGAAATACTCTAGGGAGTATCGTTTCAAATGCAACCTTGGTATTGGGAATAACGGCCTTAATCCGCCCCATCGTCATTGATGGGACAGCCATTCTTATCACCAGTTCAATAGTTCTGCTCTTCAGCCTTCTGATTTTTACCAACTTCGCCCGCTCGCAGTATAAAGTAACGGTAAAGGAAGGGCTGGTGCTGGTCCTGGGGTACATAGCATTCATAGTTTTTGAGCTCTTCTACAGCGCCGGGGTTTGACGAACTGCTAAAACCAGCCCCCAGCTACCTACCGCCATGCCGAGAACTCCTAAGATAATATAGAAGTTCAGTTTGAGAGGATCCTTCTGAGGCGCTTCCTCCCCCAAGACCTCCCCCTGATCCAAAATCTTCGACTCCGGTGGATCGTAAACAACACCAGACCCGCTACCTCTATCACCCAACCCGCTTTCGTTAGACTTTGTAGAAGAAGTCACCTGGGATTTAACAAGAGCCGAAACCTTAAGAGGTTTGGTTTCCAACTCCTTGACAGGCCAGAGGGTTTTGTAGCCATCAGCATCTTTTTTAGCAATACTCACCGTAATGGAGTGGCTCCCCGACCCGGTATCTTCATCCACTTTTGCCAAAACCGTCTTGCCGGCGGAGCCGGAAGAACCAACCTGAGCCTGGGGCATCTCGCTCCAAGATCCGTTCTGTGACAACCATCCGCTCGACCCCTTTGTATTACCATAAACAAACTTTCCATCCCTGCCGATCAAAACCTTCAAGCCGTAGGTCCCGGATTCAAAGTCAGTCAGCTCTACGGTCACGGAAAACTCCCGACCCGCCGAAACTGCCGAAGGTGGAGAAAACTTCAACATTGGCAGCTTTTTTTCTTGCTCCGCTTGCTGAGAGTCCTCTTCCTCCTCCTCCTGAAAACTATTCTCCGTCCCCGGGGTCGGATCCGCTTCTTTCCAAGACCCGTCTTCTGCTAACGCCAGAGACATACCAACCAACGCACCACCTTCTGCATAATCTTTACGATCCTGCTCAACGAATTCTGCACGCAGAATCACTGAATCTCCGGAGTTATTCAGACCCGACCCAATGTTGTTACTTGGTAAATCGAAAATTAAGTCGTCCGGAACACCAGGGTACATCAACTTAAAACAACTACTATCAGCCACAATAATCAAGTAACCCTTACCAAGAATAGCTGCGCCATCTAACAAATCATTTGTGTCAGGATTCTTACCGTCACTATTTGCATCGCCCAATTCCCACCCAGCTAAAGAAACTGGATCGAGAGTAGTATTGAGTAACTCAATCCATTCCGACTTCGCTTCAGTACAACCTTCAGGTTCACTGGGATTGTACATAACTTCATTAATAATTACTGGAGAGCTAAGTGAAAAGACAGAGGGGACGTACCAACTCCCCAACAAGAACATACTTAACCCAATAACGCCAACCAACTTATACGCCATGTTTATTAGCACCGCCATCCCACCATCCGTCGGCGTATCAGATACACTCCTGCCCCAAGCAAAATCACTCCCACTATTAGATAGCCGGAACTTGTCCGACTCGAGCCGCTGGAAGCAGTCGCTCCCTTGACTTCACCATCCGATTCCCCCTCCTGATAACCACTACCCTTCTCAACCTCCTCTTCTCCTTCAGCCAAAACACCCAAAACCTGCCCCCCATCGTCCGGGTCGGGACGAGGAACAAAGGTAAACCCCCAGGAGATCAGGGAGCTTTGATTCCCAGCTTCATCCACTGTGTAAGCAGAAAGGGTTACGTCATCGGTGATCGTGATCGGATTAGAATAGAGGACAAAATCCCCGTTGTTCAAAGAATGGTAGATCTCAGTGTTCTCCCCGACGGTAAAGCTGACCCTTAAAACCTCTCCCTCAATAAAGGTTCCGCCGAGGACTGACGGTATCGGCACTTGCGGAGCAACGGCATCAATTTTGAAAGAGAGTATCTGATGCTCCCCCTCGTTCCCCGCGAGATCAACACTCCAAAACTCAACCGTGTAGCTCCCGTCCTCTAAAACAAGGGGGTCTCCCCCACCATATTGGATACGATATCCGTCACTTCCGGTACTATCATATTCGCCAGAGGCGAAGTAGGTCTGGCGGTAAGCCAGGCCGTCCTTTAAAGTATAATAGTGGTCATCTTGGCTATTAACAACCATTACCCATGTATCCAAAACACCAGAAGTATCATCCACAGCGCTAAAATTCAGGGTTACCGGAGAAATATACCAACCGTTCAAACCTTTAGAGCCCAAGACCTTAACTGAAGT
>BTRF01000008.1:0-18665 GCA_036986255.1 Patescibacteria group bacterium
GGCTCTCGGCCCGACTCACGAGGAGGTTGTGACGGACTTGGCTCGGAGGTTTATCACCTCATATAAAGATCTGCCCGTGGCTGTCTTTCAAATTCAGAATAAATTTCGCAATGAGATGCGCCCCACCGGCGGGCTGCTGAGAACGCGCGAGTTCCTTATGAAGGACCTTTATTCCTTCCACGCCGATGAGGCCGATTTAGACCATTTCTACAAGATGGTCTTTGGGGCCTATGAGCGGTTTTTTAGCCGGTGCGGCTTGGAGACCAAGGCCATCTCTGCTCATGTGGGAACGATTGGAGGGTCAGAGTCGCATGAGTTTGTCCTCCCAGCCGAGGTAGGGGAGGATAAAGCCGCTTATTGCGAGCATTGCAATTTTGCCGAGAACGCGGATAAGGCGAATGAGTTAAAAAATTGTCCAGAATGCGGGCAGACGGTTTTCGTTTCTTCTGCAATTGAGCTGGGGCATTGTTTTAAACTTGGTACTCTTTACTCTAAGAAAATGGGGGCCTACTTTAGTAGTAAGGATGGGAGAAAAAGAGCCCTGGAAATGGGCTGCTACGGTATTGGTATTAATCGAGTGATCGCAGCCGTGGTGGAGGCTAGCCACGATGAGCGGGGAATTATTTGGCCCAAAGAGTTAACCCCTTTTGATGTCCATTTAATTTCTTTGGAGGGGAGCCGGTCTTCCGCCGAGGCGCTTTATGAGACAATGGAAAAGTCGGGTTTGGAAGTGTTATTTGATGATCGAGAAGAGGGGGCGGGAGTAAAGCTGAAGGATGCCGACCTGGTGGGGGTTCCGGTAAGAGTCGTCGTTTCCGAGAGGAGTTCGAAGGCTGGGGGAGTGGAAGTGACTTGCCGGGCGGATGGGAAATCCAAGGTAGTGCCGGTGAAAAATTTGGCGGAGGAGATTAAGAAGGCTTATTCCAAGGTGTAGGACTATTTATGATGAGCTCGTCGAAGCCATGCTGAGAAAAGACGAAAGACAGATAAAACCGGAGCCTGATTGCATTTTTTGCAAAATTATCCGCAAGGAGATAGGGGCGGAGATTGTTTATGAAGATGACAAATTTTCTGTTTTCAAAGACGCTAATCCCTCGGCTCCTACTCACCTTCTCATTGTGCCCAAGGAGCACTTGGAGTTGGTTGGTGGGGATTTGGAGAAAAGGGCGGATGTCTTGGGGAGGATTTTTGCTCTTTCAAGAAAGGTAGCCGCCGACGCCGGGGTTTTGAAGTCCGGTTATAAGCTCGTTACCAATGCCGGCCGAGGAGCGGGTCAAACGGTTGATCATCTGCACATTCATCTCATAGGAGGCTGGGAGTCACCGGACGAGGTTCGGCATGTTTAAAAAAGGAGGTGTATTGGTAGGTGTCAGGAGCTAGGTGTTAGCGGTTAGATTTTCTAACATCTAGAACCTGGAACCTAAAGTCTTAAAAATGGCTAAAGTTACTCTTAAACCGGGGGAATCTTTGGAGGAGGCGCTCCGTCGCTTTAATCGGGAAGTGATGAAGGAGGGCATCATTCTAGAGATGCGCCGACGTGAGTTTTACGAGAAACCCTCGGAAACTAAAAAACGCAAAAGATCTCAAAAGCAGCGCATGATTGAACGGGAGAAAGAGGAGAAATTGTGACGGATACGCTGGGTGAGATAAAATCCGATCTAAATAATGCTCTTAAGTCCAAGGATTCATTTAAGGCGGGTACTCTTCGTTTTGTCCTTGCGGCGGTACATAACGCTGAGATAGCCAAGGGCAAGGGGGCGGAGCTGTCGGAGGAAGAACTGATCGAGATTCTTCAGAAGCAGGCCAAGCAGCGCCGGGAGTCCATTGAAGCTTATCAAAAAGGGGATCGTTCCGATCTGGCTGAAAAAGAGGAGAAGGAGCTGGGGATTATTAAAGCTTATCTTCCCCAACAGCTAAGTGAGGATGAGGTTCGAGAGATCGTCGAGGGGGCGATCCAAGAAGCGGGGGCATCCGGTCCGCAGGAGATGGGCCGTGTGATGAGCTTGGTAATGCCTAAAGTTAAGGGACGGGCGGACGGATCTCTGGTTAGCCGTTTGGTAAAAGAAAAGCTAAGTGCATGAAGTTCACCGTGGAAGTAAGCTTTATACCTCCCAAGAAGATTCAGCGACTGAACAAGGAACTTCGCGGGAAAGATTATATCCCCGCAGTGTTGTCCTTTCCCTATTACGAGAAAACTAAAGACGGGATGCTTTTGGGGGAGGTTTTGATCTGTAAATCCGAAGCTCGAAAACTGGCTAAAAAGAACGGTGTCGCCTTAGATGAGCAGATCAACCAACTTGCCATCCACGGCACCAAACACATCCTAGGGGTTCATGAAGATTAATGAAGATAATCATCGGTCTTGGAAATCCTGGCAAGAAATACGAAAGAACGCGGCATAACGTAGGGCATTGGGTGGTTGATATGCTCAGAGATCAGAGATCAGAGATCGGAGATCAGGTAAAGCTGCACAAAACCACAATCCTCATGAATGAGTCTGGCAAGGAAGTTCGGCAATTAAGCGTTGACCATAAACTATCAACCAACGACCTTTTGGTCGTGCATGATGATGTTGATCTCGAGCCGGGGAGATGGAAACTGCAGTTCAATCGTTCCTCGGCGGGGCACAAGGGCGTTCAGAGCGTTATTAGTGAGTTGGGTACGCAGGAATTTTGGCGTTTGCGGATTGGGATTGGCAGACCGCCCGCAGGCAAGCCGACGGACGAATTTGTGCTGGAGGAACCGAGCGAGAGGGAGGGGGAGATGATACGGACGGCCATTAAGGAGGCTATCCCTCGGGTCTTGGGTTGGTCCGTCGGCAGTGGTCAATAGTAAGCTTGTGTCTCCGCACCTCAATGCCTTAATATCGACTTGATGCTTTATCGAACCTACCGCCCCCAGAAATTTTCCGAACTGGTGGGTTTGGAGACCGTTAAAAAGACTCTCCAGAGTCAGGTGAAACAAGGGAAGATTGGGCATGCTTATCTTTTTTCCGGTCCGCGAGGAACAGGCAAAACTACCACGGCCAGAATTTTGGCCAAGGCGGTTAATTGCAAACACCTTAAAGATGGCGAGCCCTGCGGCAAATGCAATGTCTGTCGGCAGATCCAAGAAGGCCGGTTTTTGGATTTGATTGAGATCGATGCGGCCTCTAACCGAGGTATCGACGATATCCGCGCTCTTCGGGAGAAGGTCCGCTTAGCCCCCTCAGTCGGAGAATACAAAGTTTACATTGTGGACGAGGCCCATATGCTTACCCCCGAAGCTTTTAATGCTCTTCTCAAGACCCTTGAGGAGCCGCCGGGTCATGCGGTTTTTGTTTTGGCCACAACCGAGCCCCACAAACTGCCCGATACGATTCGTTCTAGGTGCCAGCGTTTCAGCTTCGAGCGGGCTCCCGTTTCTTTGATTGTGGAGAAGCTTAAAGAGATTGCTGCGAAGGAGAAGGCTAAGATAACCGATGAGGAGCTTGAGCAGATTGCCAAAGCGTCCGGCGGCGGGTTTAGGGATGCTGAAACGCTTTTGGAGCAAGTTTTGACTGGCGGACGAAAGGTGGAAGAGCTTACCGGATTTGCTCAGCTGTCGGATCTGGGCGGCTTTTTTGACTTTCTGATATCGAAGCAGGCTGCGGAAGCTCTCTTTTTCATCAGCAACTTGTATAACCAGGGCGTCAAGATGGAAAATCTGGCCGTAGCGATCTTGGAGTATTTGCGCGACCTCCTTTTGGTTAAGGTGGGGGTGGGGGATAAGCTTGTTGAGAGGAGTAAAGAGCAGTATGAAACGCTGCAAAATCAGGCTGCTAAGCTGACGACCGAGCGGATCGACGATATGATAAATAAATTTACTCAATCCTACGAATATATCGCTCAAGCTGCAATTCCTACCCTACCGCTTGAGGTGGCTGCGGTGGAGGTAGCGGGAAGTGCCCCACTTGTCGAGGATTCAAAAGACTCTGGTTCAAAGAAGGATCGGCCGGCCGAGCCATCTTCTGGGCCGAAAGTGCCTAAGGCCCACCAACCGGCGGGTGGTGACGACCAGTGGTCCCAATTGATGGCCGCCGTCAAACCGCTTAATCACTCGATTGAGGCACTGCTTCGGTCGTGCCGGCTGGGCAAGGTTTCGGCCCGGACCGTTACGATTCAAGCCTTTTATGATTTTCATAAGGAACGTCTTGAAGACCCCAAGAGTAGGGCCATTTTGGAGCAGGCGGTAAGGCAGGTTTACGGCCGCCCGTTAAAGCTTAAGATTGAGACGGTTAGCGGTAAGCCGCGAACGGCCGGTCGTTAGCTTCTTTCCCCACCATATGCGGTAAGAACCTCTCGCTGTGCTCGAGAACCTTGTCCCGCAGAAACGTGATAAGAACCTCTCGCTGTGCTCGAGAACCTTGTCCCAGCTTCGCCGTGATATGCTAAAAACTGGCGATGAAAATTCCGAAAGCCATTCAGAATTTGATCGAGGCGTTTGAGCGCCTGCCGGGAATCGGGCCGAAGACGGCCGCTCGGCTTACTTTTTACCTCCTTCGCGTTCCTGATAATGAGCGCCGCCTCCTGGGACAGGCCGTTTTGGAGTTGGGAGAAAAGACCCAACTCTGCCGCCGTTGTTTTAATATTTCCGATCCAACCACGCAGGCAGGAAAAGACGGTCTTTGCGATGTTTGCAGCGACGAAGGTCGGGATCAAAGTACTATTTGCGTGGTGGAGGAGCCGTTAGACCTTCTCTCCTTTGAGCGGATGGGAAAATACCCAGGGCTCTACCACGTTCTTCACGGGGTAATTGCGCCTTTGGAGCATGTGGGTCCGGAGAATCTGAAGATTGCCGAATTAATGGGTCGGCTCAAGCAGGAGAAAGAGGTTGCGGAGGTAATTTTGGCAACCAACCCTTCCCTTGAGGGGGAAGCTACGGCGATGTATATCAAGAAAGTGATCGGCGAACAGCTAACGGATAACAGCAAACAGCTTAAAATAACGCGCATTGCAAGCGGGATCCCTACCGGCGGTGACCTGGAGTACGCGGACTCCCGCACTCTCTCCAAAGCGATGGAGGGAAGACAGGGGTATTGAGAGGAGGGGAAAAAGAAGAGCAGCCGTTGGTTTACGACTGCTCGAAGGTCAGGCTCCTGTGATGGATGGAGAAGATCCCCATATTCCATAGATACCAGGAGGCGAGGCTGCGTCCCTCAGGTGTTTCCGAGAGGTTCAGGTCCTTTGTCACTCGGTCTACTGCAACGTGGGGGTAGATGTCATTGTGCTTGGGGAACTCGTCGCGGACAAGCTCCAAAAGCTCAAGGTCTTCATCCCGCGCTTGTTCGGGGCGTTCGGTGAGGTTCTGAATTATCCCCTCCCACCTCTGCACAATCTCCTCTTTGTGGGGGGTGCAGTAGGGTGTGGACTCGATTGACCAGCGCGCCTTGCGCTTGCAGAACTCTTTAGCCCGGTGGCACTGGGGGAGGCCTTTAAGCCCGGTGAGATCCGGCTCGATCGGTAGGATCGTTAGAAAGTCCTCCACCGCGGGCATTTCCCGACTGCCCATCGCATTACCCTCCTTTCTTTAGGGTTAATCTAGTTTAACATCCTATAGGTTTATTATCAATAGGATTAGCTTCAAAAGGACGGCCGCCTAAAGCAACCTAGCTTTTTGCTCCGCAAAAAGTTGCTACCATTAATCAGCTCGCTGATTAATAGCTAGCGATCTTTGATCGCGTCCTATTTAAGTATGAAGAAAAGTCTAAAGATTTATAACTCTCTAACCAGAAAAAAAGAGGAATTTAAGCCCCATTGGGTTACAATGGACGGCTCGACAAAAGTCGAACCTAGCAGTCCTCACTTCGTTCGGATGTACGTCTGCGGGCCTACGGTTTACGGCCCTTCGCATATTGGCCATGCCCGGACCTACACCAACTTTGACTTTTTGAAGCGGGCTTTGGAGTATAACGGTTATACCGTCCGGCATGTTCTTAATATCACGGATATTCATGACTCTATGATTGAGGAGGCTCAAAGGCGGGGGGTTACGGTTCACGCTTTAGCCGATCGTTATATTAAACATTTTTACCGTGATTTAGAGAAGCTGAATATTGAATCGCCGGACGTTTTTCCTCGAGTATCCGACCACATTAAGGAGATTATTCAGATGATCAAGGAGTTGATGGACAAGGGTTATGCCTATGAGCGGGAGGGCTCGGTTTATTTTGATGTTTCCAAGTTTGAGAGCTACGGGAAGTTGTCCGGAGTAAAATTGACCAAGGCCAAGACCGGGACCCGCATAGCCGCCGACAAGTATGAGCGTGAGGAAGTGATTGACTTTTCTCTCTGGAAGAAAGCTGAGGTAGGGGAGGATAAGGTGGGGGCGGTTTGGGACTCCCCCTGGGGTAAGGGCCGCCCCGGGTGGCACATTGAATGTTCCGTGATGAGCAGGGTCCACCTCGGAGAGACTTTGGACATTCACGGAGGGGCTTTGGATCTCAGGTTTCCTCACCACGAAAACGAGATTGCTCAGAGTGAGACGGCAACCGGCAGGAAATTTGCTAATTATTGGGTTCATGCTGGGCTTCTGACGGTAGAAGGCAAAAAGATGGCCAAGTCGTTAAATAACTATATCGAGTTCGATGCTTTGGTTCGGCGCGGTTTTGATCCTTTGGCGTTCAGGTATCTTTGTTTGACGACCCACTATCGAGGGGAGCTTAATTTCACTTGGGCCGGGCTGGAAGCGGCGCAGATTGCCCTTCGCAGGCTCTACGATCGGCTCTCTATGTGGGATCCTCCAGGGAGTAGCGGGTGTGCTGAGTACGACAAGGCTTTTGACAGGGCGATCGACGACGACCTTGACCTTCCCAAAGCATTAACCCTCGTTTGGAAATTGGTTAAAGACGACCGCTTCAAAACCGCCGCCAAGCACCGGACCCTTCTTAAGATGGATAAGGTTTTGGGGCTTAAACTCGCTGAAGTCGAGCATCTTAAAGTCTCGGCCGAAGTGCTCCGTCTTGTTGAGGAGCGGGAGCGGTTGCGGATAGAGGAGGACTGGGTTGGAGCAGATGAAATTCGGGATCGGATGGAGCAGCGGGGGTACCGCGTTGAGGATACAGACGAGGGTCCGATTGTCAAGAAAGTCCGTTAATGCGAGTTGCGTCTCCGTGGAGACGTGATAACATCAAAAAGCAATGAGAACTTACATGCTTAAAATTCTTGTGAAGCCTGACCTCTCGGCGGAGCAGTCTAAGAAGATTGACGAGAAGGTGAAGAAGGCTATCGGGGAAGCCGGCGGACGGGTGCTGAAAACGGAAAGCTTAGGAGTTAAATCGCTTGCCTACCCCGTGGAGAACTTTGAACAGGCCCGCTTCGGAGGGTTTTCTTTGGAGCTTCCTCCGGAAGGAGTGTCTGCGCTCCGCCGTGATCTCGAAAGAGAGGGCGATCTTTTGAGGGTTATGGTGCTTAGTGCTTAAAGCCGAAGTCCATTTTGAGTGGACGAGGCGTGCTAGTATTTGATTGGTTGATTATTGGATTATGGCTAGATCAGTAAACAAGGCAATTATCATTGGCAATCTCACCCGCGATCCCGAGATGCGTTATACCCCCGATGGTCAGCCGGTTACCACTTTTGGGGTGGCTACCAACCGGCGGTGGAAGGGCAAGGACGGGGAGCAGAAAGAAAGTGCGGAGTTTCACAATCTAGTTGCTTGGGGGAAACTGGCTGAGATCTGCTCTCAACTCCTCAAAAAAGGCCGGCGGGTTTATGTGGAGGGGCGCCTTCAAACTAGGAGCTGGGAGGGCAAGGACGGGGTAACTCGATCTCGAACGGAAATTGTGCTGGAGAATATGGTCCTTTTGGATTCCCGCCGGGATAGCGAAGGGACCCCGAGGGAAGCTGCAGGTCCGGTCGAGAAGGTGATTCAGGTGGAGGAAGGCGAATCGTCCTCTGCGAAGGCCTCTGCCCCTGAGGAGGCGCCGGCGGACAAACCGAAGAGTAAATCCTCCTCCGCTCCCGGTAAAAAAGGGAAGACTGCGGAAAGTAAAGGAGCAAATGATGAAGAAGTTAGTGAAGATGAAATCCCGTTCTAGTTCCCCTAGGCATCGAAGAGGCCGCAAAGTAGTAAGAGTTCGGTCTCGTTGTTATTTCTGCGACAAGAAAATGGAGCCCGAATCTACCGATGAGGCAATCCTTATTCGCTTTTTGACCCGCAGGGGCAAGATCCGCCCAAGGTCCCGGTCGGGCCTTTGCTCCAAACACCAGCGGAGATTGAGTCAGCAGATCAAGCGCGGCCGCAACCTCGGGGTTCTCCCTTATCGGATTTTGGCCTAGTGGAACCCTTTTTAGTTTGTTAGACTAGCTTGTGCCGATTAAGCAGTTCTTCCAAAATAAACTTTTTTTAGTCCTAACTTTTATCTTTATCTTTTTGGCCGGGTGGCAAGTGGGCTATGCCGGATTCCAAGTCAACCTGCGTGCAAACCCCCCAGGAATAACCGTTGAGAATAAGACTCCCTCGTCCAGCACGATTGATTTTTCGCTTCTGTGGGATACAATTGCGCGCATTAACAAGGAGTACCTATTTCGGCCCGTGGACGGCAAGAAGCTTCTTTACGGGGCTGTTTCCGGTTTGGTTGGGGCGTTGGATGATCCTTATACTTCTTTTCTTGACCCTGAGCAAAATAAGCAGTTCGACAGCAGTTTGGAGGGAGTCTACGAGGGGATTGGAGCCGAGATCGGAATTCGGAATGATCAGCTGATGATTGTGGCTCCGTTGGACGGGTCCCCGGCCAAGGCCGTCGGCGTTCGAGCGGGGGACCAGATTTTGGAGATTGACGGTGTTTCCACGGTGGGGATCTCTATTGTTGAGGCGGTTTCCAAGATTAGGGGACCGGCCGGGGCCAAGGTGGTTCTGACTCTCCGCCGAGGAGATCAGTCAGCGTTTAAAACCACGATCGTTCGGGATCGCATTCAGGTAAAGAGCGTAAGTTGGGAAGAGAAGGACGGGGGGGTCTTTTATCTCAAAGTTTCTCGCTTTGGAAACGGGACTAACGGTGAGTGGGACGAGGCCATTAGGAGTATCAAGAGCGCCGGGGGTATCAAGGGGGTGGTTTTGGATTTGCGGAGCAATCCCGGCGGGTATCTCGCCGGAGCGGTCTATCTTGCCTCCGAATTTTTGGAGGATGGGGCGGTGGTAATTCAAGAGGACTCCGGTGGGGGACGGCGAACGCTCTCGGTCCAAAGTACGAAGAACGACCGCGGCTTGTTGGGGGTTTCGGTAGCGGTTTTGATTGATGGGGGGTCCGCTTCCGCTTCCGAAATTCTGGCCGGAGTTTTGCAGGAGAGGGCGGGGGCGAAGTTGGTGGGGAAGAAAAGTTTTGGGAAGGGAACGGTCCAAGACGCGGTTGACTTTAAAGATGGATCGGGGCTTCACTTGACGGTAGCCAAGTGGCTTACTCCCTCGGGCCGCTGGGTGCATGAGAAGGGCTTGGAGCCGGACTTTGAGGTGGAGCTGACTGAAGACGATCTTGACAACAACCGCGATCCTCAGATTGATAAGGCGTTGGAGTTGTTGCGCTGATGCGAAAAATACGAAGCACGAAATTCGAAGCACCAAACAAATTTGAAATTTTAAATCTTCAATTTTTTGAACCGTTTGGAAATTTGAATTTAAAGATTGTTTCGTATTTAGGATTTCGAGTTTAGAATTTCGTCCGGTGCGTCTGGTCATCCAGCGGGTCAAAAAAGCAAGGGTAACGGTCGAAGGGAAGGTAGCTGGTGAGGTGGGGAAGGGACTCTTAGTTCTTTTAGGGGTGGGACGAGAGGATCAAGAGGAGGACGCTGGGGCTCTGGCGGGAAAGTTAGCGGCTCTGCGCATCATGGCTGATGAGGAGGGGAAGATGAATCGGTCTATTAAGGACGTTGGCGGAGAGGTTTTGGTTGTGTCCCAGTTTACCCTCTATGCCGATACAAATCGGGGGCGCCGTCCCTCATTTGTAAAAGCGGCTTCTCCTAAGATGGCTGAGGATTTATACAAAAGATTTGTTCGGGAATTGCGCGGGGAAGGGATCAAAGTGGAAACGGGGAAATTTGGGCATTACATGGAGATTGAAGCAGTAGCTGACGGACCGGTTACAATAATACTTGATGGATTGGCGGATAAGAAAACCGACCCACGGCCTTAAGCTCATGATTCGGATGGGATTAGGATTTAGAATCGCAGGTCATTTGTGATTTACTTAAAATATGGAGTTGTCGAGGAGGCTTTCTAAAAGATATCTAGCTTTTCTTGCCCTTTTCGTTTTGGCGGTTTTTGCATATCTTTATCGTGATCCAATTTTTTCTTTTATCCAAGATCGACTGACTACTTTGGAAATTAAGACCATTCAAAGGGTAGTTTCCGAGGAGGAGGCCGTTGTTTCCGTGGTCGAGAAGGCTTCGCCGGCGGTTGTGTCTATTGCCGAGAGAAAGGTTGTTCTCAGCCCCTTTTCCGGACCCCTCTCGCAGAAGCAGGGGATTGGGACGGGTTTTATCATTCGAGAAAATGGGATTATTATCACCAATCGGCACGTGGTTTCGGACCGCAACGCCGACTATTCCGTGGTGACTAAAGATGGGAAAGAGTATGAAGTCAAGGAGATCAACCGCGATACCGTTTATGATCTCGCCATTATCAAAATTGATGCATCGGGCCTTACCACCCTGTCTTTGGGCGACTCCGACCAGCTCAAGGTAGGACAAACCGTTGTGGCCATCGGTAATGCTTTGGGACGCTTCTCTAACACGGTGACCAAGGGGGTTGTCTCCGGGATTGGGCGAGGGATTACGGCCAGCTCGGGACTGGGGGGCCAGACCCAGCAGTTGGAGGATGTCATCCAGACCGATGCCGCCATTAATCCGGGCAACAGCGGGGGCCCGCTGCTCAACCTTTCTGGCGAGGTGGTGGGAATTAATGTGGCTATAGCCTCCGAGGCGGAGAATATAGGCTTTTCGATTCCCACAAATCTAATCAGGCCGGTGGTAGAGCAGTTTGAGAAGTCAGGGAGGATCATTCGGCCGTTTTTGGGGGTTTCCTACTATCTTATCTCCGAGGCCGAATCCCGTCTTCGAGATATACCGCAGGGAGCTTTTGTTCAGGAGGTAGTTAAGGGTTCGGCGGCCAAGAAAGCCGGGGTGAAAGCGGGGGATGTCATCCAGGCCATCGACGGTCAGAAAATAGACGAAACCAATACTTTGGGCAAGTTAATTCTTTCCTATGGTGTAGGCGACAAGATTACTCTTACCGTGGATCGCAACGGTAAAAAGATAACCCTTAAGGCCGCTTTGGGTGAGGCTCCGACGGATTAAAACCTCTACAACATCCCTTAGAATTAACCTCCTCGCGATTGCTTAGAGGTTTTTCGTAGGAGCGGATCTAATTTCCCATTCAGGACTGTCTGCAGGTTGCCGACCGTAACACCAAACCTGTGATCCGTGATTCTGTCTTGCGGGAAGTTCCAGGTGCGGATTTTTTCAGATCGCCCCCCACCTCCTACCTGCTGGCGGCGGAGCTGAGCGACACTTGATTTTTGCTGCTCCTGCATCATTTGGTAGAGCTTGGAGCGAAGAATCTTCATGGCCTTTTCGCGGTTTTGGAATTGAGACCGCTCGTCTTGGCAAGCAACCGCGACGCCGGTGGGAAGGTGAGTAACCCGCACCGCCGTTTCTACCTTTTGAACGTTTTGCCCCCCGTGGCCTGAAGCCCGGAAAGTATCGATCTGGATGTCTTTGGGGTTGATTTCGATTTTGGCGGGGGATATCTCAGGCAGGACCGCTACCGTGGCGGTGGAGGTGTGAATTCTCCCTCCCTTCTCAGTCTTGGGTATTCTTTGTACTCGATGTACGCCGGACTCGTTTTTGAGGGTGCGGTAAGCCCCTTCTCCAATCACCTCGGCGGTAACGGATTTAATGTTCCCGATCCCCCCCTCGTTGCGATGGAGTTCTCTTAGTTTCCAACCTTTACTTTGAGCGAAGCGCGTGTACATGCGGTAAAGGTCACTGGCGAAAAGGCCTGCTTCATTTCCCCCGGTTCCGGCACGGACTTCTAAAATTGCGGTTTGTTTGGACATTACAGATACATGATACAAGATATAGGATATTATGGATAAGAGTTAGTCTTCGCTGCGCCTTTTGGTAGAGTTTATCAGTCCGTTGAGAAGCCTATCCACGGTTTCCGTTTGTTTCCAAATGCTACTGCGAAGTGCTGGATCGCCATTTGTACCCTGTCTCTTATTATTGTGTACCTTATAATATCTTTATACCGTATCTCCTAGCTCTTCTCTAACAGTTCCTTAAGAGTGAGAGGCCGTTTTGGTTTTCCTTCTTTGGAAGCGCCGGTTTTCCTTTTGGTTTTCAGTTTGCCTTTGGTTTCGGCAGCTTTCCGCTTTTTCTCGAATTTTTCCACGCGGCCTTCCGTATCAAGGAGAACTTCCTTTCCGGTGAAGAAAGGATGGCAATTGGAGCAGACTTCAACCTCGAGCTTGGGTTGGGTTGATCCGGTGGTAAAAGTGTTTCCGCAGGCGCAGGTCACCTTTGCTTCGGGGTAGTATTTGGGATGGAGTTTTTCTTTTGGCATAGCGTAAAAGTTTACCATACGGTTGGTGTTTGACACGGATGGTTTTAAGTTGAAGCTTTTGGGCTTGGACAGGTACTGTTTGGTACCTGTCTTGGCCACCGATCATCTGTGTCTTAGGTGGGCAATGCGGGCCCGCCCGCCGTAGCCTCGGCGAAGGTGGGGAGGGCGGTACTCTGTGAGAATTACTCCGAAAGCGATGACTGCCGCGCCGATCAGGAAGGTAGTAGTGACGGCTTCCCCAAGCCAGAGATAGGCGAAGGGGGCTGCGAAGAGCGGTTCTAAATAAAGGAAGAGGGCCGCCTCCGAGGCCTCTATTTTAGATAGGCCCCAAGCGTAAGTTAGGTATGCCACGATGGAGCTCAGGAGGGACATGTAGAGCACTCCAAGGAATGCCGTAGTTGGTAGTTGGTAAATAGTAGTTAGGAAGCTGGGACTCTCAATTAAGGCCAGGGGGATAAAGGCGAGGAAGCCCAAGATGAAGGAGGCGCTGGTGATGAGGAAGGGGGAATGGTGCTGGTAGTCCTTTTTGGAGAGGAGGGTGAAAGTAGTCCAACTGACGTTGGAAGCGAGGATGAACAGGTTTCCGATGAGATTTTCTTGGGCGAAGACTCCCCCTTCCCATACTGGCTGGAGGATGGTTATTAGCACCCCCAGGAATGCAAGGACAAGCCCGGCCTTCTCCAAATTGGTTACCTGCTCCTTGAGGAAGAGGGCTCCCCCGGCCACGATGAAAATTGGAACGGTGGCGATGATCAGGACCGCGTCAAGGACGGTAGTCCGCTCCAGCCCTAGGAAGATTAGGGAGAGGGAGATTGTGGTCCCAAGAAGGGTGAGCAGAGAGAGGCGGGGAAGGTCGCCCCATCGGATGGGGTGCTTCTTGAGGTAGAAGTACAGGATGGGGGAGATGATAATTACGTTGATGAAGAACCGCAGCGCCAGAAAGGCGAAAGGTTGGATATCGCGGAGGGTAACTTTAATTACCGGCCCGGCCACGCCCCAGATGATAACGGTAGTAAGGAGAGCAAGGTAGGCGAGGATTCTTTTAGTCATCACGCTATTCTATCTAATAGGGGGGCTTTTGAGCCACCATTTGCAATTATGAGTGAGGCGAATGACTGTTGGTGTTGGTAGTTGTGCTGTATCGATAAATCGATTCATCGAAGAACATGATCCTTCAGATCACTAGCAAATTTCGCTTTGCTCATTTGGACGTAATCAAGAGATCACTAGCAAATTTCGCTTTGCTCATTTGGACGTAATCAAGAGATCACTAGCAAATTTCGCTTTGCTCATTTGTGGAAAGAAAGAAAAAACCCGTCTGGAGGCTAGACGGGTTTTGGTCGATCGGATCTCAAGATCTTCTTTAAGATTTGAGAGGTCCAAACGGTCCACTTTGATCTGTGGAATTTGAGCGGTTCTTTTTTAAGTTCCCGCTTGGCTAGGGTACGTCCTAGTCGGATCAGCCGATCCGATTGGCTGTAGTCCCAGAGTGACACTCCTGGGGGTACCGTAAGCTTGAAGACGCGGACAGGAACGCCGGTTTCCCGCGCCCAGTGGATTTCCCTCTCAACCTGCCATCTGGTCATGAGTGCAATGGAGTGGTTAACGTAGGCTAACATGCCGTTTGCGTCACGCCGCACTTTGAGGTCTTCGATCCACAGTGCCACCACCTGGGTTGCCCCGCGCTCAATCGCCGTAAAGATGGGGAGCTTTGTAAAAACGCCCCCGTCAATATAGCGGTAATCACCTACCTGCCAGGGTGGCAGGAACGGGGCCATAGCTGAGGAGGACATGGCACCGTCAATGAGAAGGTCATCATCCCGGTCCCCAAAAATCCTCAGCTCACTGGTTTCCAAACACACTCCGGTGGCGTATGCCCGCACTCCGCACAAAGCTGTGAGCTCCCCGAAGGTTCTGACGTGGGGTAAGCTTTTCAGGAGAAACTGCTCAAGCAGTTTGTTGGAAAGGATGCTGTCTTTATGAGCAGCAAACCTCTTGGCGCTCGAGAGGAGGTTGGGCTTGCCAACTTCGTGCGGTCCAGCAGATCTCCACAGCTCTTGTAGGCATTTCACGCCTTCGAGAGTTGGATTGGATGCGAGAAGCAGAGCGTTTAGCGCTCCGGCCGATGTTCCGGAAATAAGTTCCGGCCGGAATTCGGTTTTGCTAAAAATTACCTCCAAAGCGCCGGCTTGGAGTGCTCCAAAGTTTGCTCCGCCAGATAAAACTAGAGCTTGCATGTTTTCCCTCCTTTTGCGTTAGAACCTTGTATTGATTAGGTCGATGGAGTACTCGTTGACCCTAAGATATTGGGCTCGGCCCAAACCAATGAATCCGCAGTTGGCGTACTTTACGGCCGGATCAAGCTGTGCCAGATGTGAGTGTCCGCAAACCAGCCACTGGCCGTTTGCCGACAGCTCCTTTGCCCTTTCACGCATAAGACGCGTGGATTCCCGCCCGCTGATTTCCGTCCAGCGCTCCCCAAATAGGGTCACAGGGATGACGGATGTAAAGATGAAGTCGACCCATCCAATCAACGGTATGTTCAATATCTTGGGGTTTTTGGTAATTGGATCCGGAGCAATGCGGTGTCCGTGCTCAAGCCGCAGATTAAAAGTACCGGCCGTAATATCCGCCGCTTCGGCCTGGCGGGTAGAGAATCGGTTTACCCGCTCATCGCACCACTCTTCCAAATCGTGGTTCCCGTAGAGGTAGATAGCATCTTTGGACTTAAGAAGCGGGAAGAGTGCTCTCCAGGGGCTTCGTATGAACTGGTCAAAACTACAACGCATCCCATCCCAAAAGTCGCCGACGATGGCAACCTGGTCTGCGCTTCGGATGATATTTGCCAGATAGCTAAACTTCTTAGGGTTAAATCGGTGGTGCGTTAGGTGTGTGTCAGAAAACGCTACTAACATGCTCTACTCCTTTCCAAAGAGGTTTGGACGGTCGCCTTAGGCGACCTAGACAACCTCACTCTGTTCGATTGTTAAGGTTGGCCTTTATTATAACCGATGGAATTTCCCGTGCAGTCTACTGGGGTTTTAGAAGGGTTAGAAGAGCGTCCTTGTCCAGGGTTTTTTGGGTTCCCTTAACTAAATCTTTTACTGTTACTTTATGGGCTTTGGCCTCTTCCGGCCCGAGGATTAAAGCGTAGGGAACACCTTTGCGGTCGGCGTACTTGAGTTGCTTGTCGAGCTTGGCTTGGGGGTCGAGGTAGAGCTCGGTTTCCACGCCGGCGGCTTGAACCTGATCAAAGAGCTCAATCGTTTGAGGCAGGAGATCCGGGGAGAATACGGTTATTAGGACTTGGGGACGGAAGGGGATTTCACTGAGGGTTTTCTTGGGGACGAAGCTCATTAGACGGTCTAGGCCGAACGATCCCCCCACGGCGGGGATCTTTTCATTGGTGAAAATCCCGATCATGTTGTCGTAGCGCCCGCCTCCTGCGATTGAGATTGTCGAGTTAGGTACCTTAACTTCAAAGACCATCCCGGTGTAGTAGTCCAGCCCGCGGGCGAGGAGGGGGTTGAATTCCCAGAGATCTTGAGGAATTCCAAAGGTGTTCAAGAGGGAGAAGATCTCTTCCAACCGGGGAGTGGGCTTCTTGTCCTGAGCTTGTCGAAGGATTTTGTTGGCGTCAAGCTTTGCCTTGGCAAGCGCCTCTTTAACGCCGCTCTCCCCAATCTTGTCCCATTTATCTAATATTTTTACCGCTTCTGCAGGCAGGCTTTGGAAAAGGTTTCGGTCGTTGATGACGATGGTGAATTTTTGGAGTCCTAAAAGTTGGAGGACCGTGGAAAAAACGGCCAGGATCTCAGCGTCGGCGAGGGCGGAATCGACGCCCACGGTATCCACATCCACCTGCGTGAACTCGCGGTAGCGGCCGGCTTGGGGCTTCTCCGCTCGGAAGACGTCTCCGATCTGGTAGCGTTTGAAGGGGAGGGTGAGCTTCCCTTTGTTTTCGGCGATGAAGCGGGCCAGAGGGACGGTAAGGTCGTAGCGGAGGGCGGCTTCCCGGCCTCCCCGATCCTTGAATTTGTAGATCAATTTCTCCCCCTCACCGTATTTGCCCTCTAAAAGCTCAGCGTACTCCAATGTAGGGGTTTCGAGGGGGACGAAGCCGTAGGACTTGAAGACGCTTTTGGTCAAAGAGAGAACCCGCCCTCTTTTGAGAGCTTCTTCGGGTGTGATATCGCGAAATCCTTTGAGCGTTTGGACGGCCGCCTTCTGCGACCTAGCAAATTTTGCTTTGCTCATTTGTGTTTTCATTTTTCCAATCCAATTATATGATACACGATGGTAGAGAGGCGGCCGCGCCGATTGATCCTCTCGTCCGTCTTATAGCAAATCAACCCTAAGGGTTAAAGTGTTCTTTTTCAAAAGCCGTGTTAAACTATGGGATAGAAAACCTGAATTAATCCGCCTCAGGCGGGAAAGGAGAGACTAAGATGAACCGCAAGTTAGTGGGTGTCTTTCTGGTGCTAGTTTTTGTGGCCGCAATTTTGGCCACCTCGACTCTGCTGACGGATGAGCCGAATGCCCTCCCCCAATCAACCCCAACACCGTTGGTTTGGGAATACCTGGAAGCTCTGGATTTCGCTCGGGCAACCTGCAAGGAGATTGTAGAGCCGAGTGTGGAGAACGCCAACGTCCTCAACACTCAAACCGATAGGTTGCTTACGCTTTCCGGGACCATGGAGCTTCGTGCTTTCAGGTCCCACGCGTGGCCTTTAGAAGGTAAGGAGGCATGTTGGGTTGTCCTGATTGGCAATGTGGGTCAAGTGTTCAATTTCCCTCAAGGGGAAGATCCTCTCGTACCGCACGTTGTTCCAGTTGGTATGGCGACGTTGGTGTTTGAGGATAACCAAGGCAGGGTGGTGAGTCTCCAGGTCATCCATGGAGATGTAGTCAGCCCTCCGGACATCCTTGGAGGTAGGGGTTGATTCAGCCTGCATTGGACTTAAGGTCGGACGTTTACACGTTCCGGCCTTTCTTTTTTGATGCAAACCGTTTAGTTATTTAGCTAAAATACGTCTGATGGTTCTAAGCACTAGAAGTAAGTTCTTAATAGGAGTAATCATTTTAGTAGAGGCCGTTCTAATTGTTGCCGGGGTAACCTATCGGCAAAATTTTAACCGGGATTTTGAATTGGTTGCCAATGAAGGATTCAACAGATCGGCCGTTCTTGATATACGTGATGAACTTTCATTCCCGACGTCTTTTACAGATATTGAGATTTGGGGTTTTCAAGTTGCTTCTACCGGAAGGGTTTATGAATACACGCTCAAGGATGCCCAAACCGGTGATGAGTTTGGGGTGGCGACGGTTTTGGATACGGTTACCCGTGATCGCGATGACCCTGACAATCTCAAACGCCTGCCTTTGGTAGTTCAGTTTTCTCTCTCCAGCGATCCGAGCCGCAACCTCATGCCCTGGGTTTCGGAGAAAGCCGCTAAGCTCAACCCCCAAGATGTAGCCGTCGGATCAGACTTTTTATCTACCGAGCGGATCGCTCAGATTTTTCCTCAGGGGGGGTCTTGGGTTTTTGTACCTCTTCTCGATCTAACCAGAGAAGAGTTGGGTCAAATTGTAGAATATATCTATTACGCGCAACGATACTACGGTGGAACTACCTACCCCGACGTTGAAAAACTTATTAAAGATTCTCCTGATAAACACGCACTTTTGGGCGAAGCCGGAAAACCCATTTTTATTCTTGCCACCTTTTCATATATGGGGCGATATTAAGGAACCGCCTCTTTAAATTAATTTATTTTCTTTTTGCTTATCACCCCTGGTCTCTGATATACTATAAGACAAAGAATTAACACTTAAGAACCCTTGAAAGGAGGGAAAGAGATGAGCAAGTTCGTTGCAGTTCTTGTTGTAATAGCTGGTATGTTGATGGCCGGTTGCGCTGGTGACTCAGCGTCGCCAATCGAGGTTCCTGCTTCCCCGACGGAAGCCTCGTCCCCGGTTGAACCGACATCCATGCCGACTACGGTTCCAACCCCAACGTTGGATCCAACCGCAGTTCCAACCGAGGTTCCCACACAGGTTTCAACTGAGGAGCCCACCCCTACCCCTGAAC
>BTRF01000009.1:0-18305 GCA_036986255.1 Patescibacteria group bacterium
CGACTCTAATAATAACGTGGCTTTCGTTGTCTTTTCGTCGTCGGATATCGCCCAGATTTACGAGTGTTATTTAGGGAGCTGTCCGTCGACGTCTGTGTCTTACAACTTCGATCCGACGGCTTACTACGATTTCAAGTTTGAGATAGGATCTGATGATGTGGCCCGGTACTACGTGAACGGAGATCTGGTGGTAAGCCGGAATATAACCCAGCCTCTGACGGGAACCCTGGTGACTTTTGATGACGGGATATTTGACGATCTCACAGTGAAGGAAATTGGAGCATCCCCCGTTCCGGTCTACATCGACGACGTTGGGCTTTACTCCTATCCCGCTTCCGGCGTGTTAGTATCCTCAATTTTTGACGCAGGGTTTGCCGCCGACTGGGGAAATCTGACCTACACGGCCACTACTCCCTCCGGCACTTCCGTATCCGTTAAGGTCCGAACCAGCGACTCCAGTACCATGGTTGGCGCGCCCGATTTTTCCTCCTGTTCGGCGATAAGCTCGGGTTCGGACATCTCTGCCAACGGATGCGTAACCGATGTGCAGCGCTATGTCCAATACGAGGTTACGCTCTCGACGACGGACCAGACCCAAACCCCGACTTTTGAGGATTTCTCTCTCGCTTTTTCCGCGTCGGATGTGACCCCTCCGGAGACTAACGCTTCGGCGACCCAGATGTCCAAGAGCATTGGAGGGAGCTCGGTTTCCAGCAATGGCTGGACCAACGGTTCCGACCCTTACTTTTCCTGGACGGCGGGTGCTGATGAGCCGGGAGGCAGCGGGCTTAAAGGCTACTGTTTGTACTTGGGAACCGATATCAACGGCGACCCCGCGACGAGCAAGGGTCTTCTGGGAACTTCTCCGGTAAGTACTGCGGGAACCACTTGCCAATTCATCGTCTCCCCCGAAAATGTGGATTTCGCCAATGCTTCCTACAAGGGGGGGACCTGGCTTACCACCTCCAACAGCCCCTACTATTTAAACATCAAAGCGGTTGATAATGTCGGCAATATCTTTTCGGGTGCTTCGGAGCAATTCCAATTTAAGTTTGATAATACGGCTCCTGCTAATCCCTCCTTCATTTCAGCGCCGGGAGATTGGATCTCAACTTACCAAGTTACGATCACTTGGCCGACCTCTGGCTCTGATGCCGCTTCGGATGCCAATTCGCAGGTAGCGGGACTGCAGTATCGGATCAGTTCCTCCGGGACCTGGTACGGCGACTCGGGTACTGGAGCGCAGGGCGACTTTTTGGCCAATGACGGGGTCTACACGACCAAAGAGACGCCGGACTACGACGGGTTGGGAGTAGATGATTTAGTCGAGGGGAACAACACGATCTACCTTAGAGTTTGGGATACGGCTGGAAACGTGGCGGCGACTTATATCTCTGCGGGAATAAAGATCAATACCAGTGCGCCGTCTGCTCCCCAGAACCTCGGCGTCACCCCTACTGCTAACACCACTAACTCATTTGCATTTTCTTGGAATCCTCCAGCGACTTACGTAGGACAAGCCTCCAATATCACTTACTGCTACACCGTTAATACTTTGCCAAGCGCATCAACCTGCACATTTACCTCCGCCGGAGCAATCGGTCTTTCGGCAGATGCTTTTGCCAATCAGCCCGGAAGCAACACTTTTTATCTGGTGGCTAAAGACGAGGCCGGGAATATGAATTACGCCGTTTACGACTCGGTTGAGTTTACGGCCAACACTTCCGCCCCCGGAATTTCCACCAATGTCGAGATCGTGGATGCCTCGATTAAGGACACCTCCGCTTGGAAGCTGGCTTTGGCTTGGGAACCTCCCGCAGATGTTGGAGCGGGCGTGGTTTCCTACCAGATCTACCGCTCTACGACTGCAAACTCCTGTTCGGCGGACTTGGGGAGCTTCTCTAAAGTAGCCACCACTTCGGGAACCTCTTTCCTTGATTCCGGCCTTTCGCAAACCAGCTATTACTACTGCGTTAAGGGTTGCGATTCGGCCAATAACTGTTCGGCAGCTTCCTCCACCGTAAGTGAGTACCCGACCGGGAGATGGAAGGTGCCGGCGGATCTTACATCCGGACCGGTGGCTTCGCCGGTAACTACCCGGCGGGCAGTGATTACTTGGGCTACCGAAAGGGGATCGGACAGCAAGGTTGCTTTCGGAACTGCTTCGGGGACCTACTTTGATGAGGAACCTTCAATCACCGCTCAAGTTACCTCCCACTCCATTACTCTCACCAACCTTGATCCCGGGACGACATACTTCTATAAGGCCCGCTGGACGGATGAGGACGGGAACACCGGGGAAAGTTCGGAAAGATCCTTTACTACCCAGCCGGCCCCCACGATCAAAGATGTGGTTGTGTCGTCGATCAATATCGATTCGGCCATCATTAATTTTACAGCCACC
Source organism: Patescibacteria group bacterium (assembly GCA_036986255.1). Lineage (GTDB taxonomy): Bacteria > Patescibacteriota > WWE3 > 9FT-COMBO-53-11 > 9FT-COMBO-53-11 > BTRF01. Next base: position 2,405 of record BTRF01000009.1, read on the forward strand.
AGTGCTACTAAGGTTAAGATTTACTACGGCCCGACCACCTCATTTGGAGGGATGGTTGAGCAGGAAACTGCCACTGCCGAATCCCGCTATCAGGTTCAGCTGACCGGTCTTCTGGACGGGACCAAGTACTACTACAAGATCAATTCTCTAGACACCGAAGGTATGGAGTACGATTCCGAGGTAGTGCTCGACTTTAGCACCTATCCGCGTCCCCGCATTACCAATGTGCGCATCCAGGAGGTTTCCGCCGCGACTTCCACGGTTGAAGTGAGTTGGGACAGCAATACTCCCATCTCTTCAATTGTTACCTTCTATCCGCTGAATAGTCCCCAGCAAACAAGAGATGTTGTCAAACTTTCCCGGGTTGCCGGGCACAAGGTTCGAGTTAAAGGTCTCAGACCCTCCACGGTTTATATGCTGAATGCTCGAGGTTTTGATGCCATTGGGAATGAGGCCGTTTCGGATTCGCAGAGATTTACCACCGCCACCGACACCCGCCCGCCGGTGGTCTCCAATGTCCTGATCGAAACCTCAATCCAAGGGATTGGGAGCGATGCCCGGGCTCAGGTTATTATCTCTTGGGAAACGGATGAGCCGGCGACTGGCCAGCTCGAGTACGGAGCGGGAACCGGTACGACCTTCACCCACAAAACCCCTGAGGATCCCAGCCTAATCTTTTACCATCTGCAGGTGATTACAGACCTTTCTCCCTCGGAGGTTTACCACCTTAGGATTTTAACCAAAGATGAAGCAGGGAATGAGACTGTGGGAACCGACTACATCGTTATTACTCCGGAGCGCACCGACTCCGCTTTGGACTTAATCATTACCAATTTGGCCGAAACTTTCCGATTCCTGGGCGGACTTGGAGGATTTTTTAGGAGGTAGCGATGGTGAATAACAGCCGTAATTTAATTGAGGTTAAACAGCTGTACAAATCTTTTTTGGTTAAAGGAGGCAAGGTTCCCGTTTTGCGAGGCATTGATCTGTCGGTTGCCGAGAAGGATTTCACAATTATTTACGGGCCTTCGGGGTGCGGGAAGTCCACTCTCCTTCATACTATCTTGGGTTTAGAGAGGCCAACGGGAGGAAAGGTTTTTATTTTTGGAAAGGACCTTTATCGATTAACGAGCGATGAACGTGCCGACATACGACGCACCAAGGTGGGGATGCTTTATCAGCAGAGTAACTGGATTAAGACGTTTAATGTCCAAGACAATGTTGCTCTGCCCCTGAACCTCCTGGGTCAGACCGAACAGGAAGCTGGCAAGGGGGCTTTGGGTGTTTTGGAGCAGGTTGGATTGGAAGATTGGCGAGGGTATGTTCCGACCGAACTCTCGGCCGGTCAGCAGCAGAGGGTTGGCTTGGCCCGGGCTTTAATCTCGGATCCCGAAATTTTGATTGTCGACGAGCCGACCGGGAATTTGGACAGTAAGGCGGGGTTGGAGCTGATGGAGCTTCTCAAAGTTTTGAGCAGGAAGCGCGGAAAAACCGTGATTATGGTAACTCACGACTTGCGTCTTTTAACCTTCGCTACCCGGGTTATTGAAATGAATGATGGGGTGATTGTCAAGGAGTATCGAGGGGGTCGGCTCCCTACTATTGAAAGGGTTAAAAAAGAATGATTGTTAAGCGTCGAATAAAGTCTCGAATTGAGAGTCTTTTGCAAAAAATAGATCTGCCCGTTCCGGGCCGGGTGCGGCGTAGATACCTGCTGAAGCTTGCTACTAAAAACTTGCTGATGCGCCGGGCCCGCTCGTTGGTGACGATCGGGGGAGTGGGGGTGGGTTTTGGCGCGATTGTTTTTCTGGTTTCTTTGGGGTATGGTTTGGAGGGCCTGGTGGTCAAAGGTGTTGCGACCTTTGAAGAGCTTAGGGTTGCCGATGTCCTTCCGGAAAAGGCGAATATCACCAAAATCAATGACGAGACTTTAGTCAAATTCGCCAAAATTTCAGGTGTGGAAAAGATTTTTCCGGCCGTCTCCGTTGCGGGGAGGGTAAGCTATCAAGAGTCTCTTACCGATGTTGTTACAGTGGGTGCTGAGGAAGACTACTTGAGCCTGTCTCGGGCAATCCCTTCAACGGGCGGGGTCTTCACGCAGAGCAGAGAAGCAGTGGTCAACGAAGCAACTTTGCGAGTGCTGGGCATCGACCCCGGCAATGCGCTGGAAGAAAGCTTCAACCTATCTTTTATCCTGACCAGTGCGCTTTCCTCGGATTTTGCCGAAAGGCAGGAAACCGATTCAGTCACCTACAAAATCGTGGGAGTTTTTTCAGGGGAGGGGTCTCGGCCGAAGATTTACATTCCGTTAACCGATCTGTCTGCTTACGGCGTGCAGAATTATACCCAAGCAAAAGTGGTGGCCGTCAGCGAGGGGCGTCTCGCCGACGTTCGCCGATACGTTGAGAACATGGGTTTTGTAACCACTTCGGTGGTGGATACGATCCAGCAGATACAAAGCATTTTCTCCACCGTCCGCCTCATCTTGTCCGCCTTTGGTTTGGCAGCTTTACTCGTGGCCGCTTTTGGAATGTTTAACACCCTGTCGATTTCTCTCTTGGAGAGAACGCGGGAGGTGGCGCTTCTTCAGGCCTTGGGAATGTACGGGCGGGAAGTTAGGGAGCTTTTCTTAATTGAGGCGCTGGTGATGAGCTTGGCGGGAGGAGTTTTGGGTTTACTTCTAGGAATTTTGGGCGGAATTGCGGTGAGCATTCTGCTGTCGGTCTTCTCTTTGGTAGCTGGAGGAAAGTTGCTGATGATTACAGTCCTTCCTCTCTACTTTATAGTTGTTGTTTTGGGGTTGGCGCTTGCCGTCGGGTTTCTCACTGGGCTTTATCCCGCCAGAAGGTCTACTAAAATTTCGGCCTTGGACGCCCTCCGCTACGAGTAATAAAAAAACCGCCTGATCCCTCAGACGGTTTGTTGAAATTAGCCCTTCTCTCCCCTTCGTATGTCAATTCCCAAACTCTCCGGGCCGAAGGGCATTGGGAAGGCATGTCCGATGGTGGTTCTTGCTGCTTCACCCCACGGGGTCAAAAGCAAGAGCCGAACCTTGGGATCCGCCATGCAGTTTTCCCACACTATCTGCAGACAGTGTCCGCAGGCAAAGCAAAAGCCTCCAACCTTGCACCCGTCCTTGGCTTCGGGGTTTATTGGGATTTCGATCTCTTCGCCTTCGGGTGCGCCAACAATTGCCATAGCGGCAATCTTGGCCGGCCCTTCTTCGGCAATCATGCTGTCTACAGCGTTCTGCTCGGCGTGGGTAGTTTGCGTGTAGCTGGTCCGCTCCACGTTGCAGCCGTAGTAGAACTTGCCGGATTCGCTTCGGATTGCTGCTCCCACAGCGTAGTGGGAGAGATGGGTTTGGGCGTTCCTCCTCGCCCGAATGGCAATAGCTACAAGCTCCTGGTCGTCCAGAGGCAGCTCCCAATAAGGCAGAAGCTCCACTTTAACGGTTTTGGTAACCTTTCTCACGCCTCCTCCAATTCGACAAAGCGTCCTAAGAGTTCCCAACCGGCGTCCTCAGGAGCTGAGGGATCGGATTTGAAATAGCAGTTTCCTTCCTCATCAGGCTTGAGGATCGTTGCCTCCGCCCCCTGCTCTCCGCCGGGATCAAAAATCAATCCGCCTAGGTAATTGCCCAAGCAGATTACAAACACCTCTTTGAGAGGTTTTATCGTTCCATCAGGGAGCTCAACAGCGTACAGTTTCCAGTTCTCCTTAAGCTCATCAAGCGTCATCTCTTCTCCTTCTCTTATGGTGTAAGATGTACTGACCTATTTTAGCCCATTAATTTTGGAAATCAATTTTAGTTCTTCTACAGGTTGGTACCGTGTGATAGTGTGCACTATTACACGAATGTATCTGTGTTGCGGAGCGGCGGTCAGCCGATCAGCGCCCGTTTGGAAAAAATAAAAGGTTGATGGGTGCTTCCATCAACCTTAGTTGAGTTAGTCTCTTCGTCCCTCCGGCGGCGCGGACTGAATCTCAATGACGTAAACAGCCGCGGGCCGACTCTCCATACACGCCTCGTAGTCGTTGGAAGCGATGTAGATCAGGTGGCGGTATTCGCTGATCTCTTCGGTGTGAATTGGCTGGGGGTTCCACCCCTTGAGTTTGGTGATTCTTTCCGGCTCAGTCAGCTGGGTGTTCAGCCCGTCCAGCCGGAGCTTGGCCCGGTTCACCGTCATGGTCATGTGGTTGTCCACCTCTTTGGCCGTGAAGACGACGTCCAACACCCTAGGGTTCGGGGTGGGGAAGAACATCCATATCTGAGAATGGTCCCATCCAAGAAGCCGGCGCTTGGGGTCGTAGTCCGGGTCCTCAAGGTTGGCTAGCCAAAGACCCCCGCCTTCGGGCACAAAGCCGTACCGGTTGAGGAGCATAATCCCCTCGTCTCTGAAGAGTTTCCGCGGGGAGCCGTAGAGATCATTTCCAGACGGTTTAGGGAATTCTAGCGCTTTCCAATCTCCGGTGGCTAAGTCAATCTCAAAGAGCGACTGCCAGCGGGGATCGCCTTCGTCGTACCCTTCGGAGGAGAGGAGCAGGCGGTTTCGATCAAGAGGGTGAAAGACTGCCGATAAAATTCTTCCCGGAGCTTGGTAGATCTCCGTAAGGGTTCCATCGGGGCCCATTTGATAGAAGCGCCCGTTCCGGCCGTACAGCTGGGTTGCTACGGTGAAGTAAGCGGTTTCGCCATCGACTTCCCGCAAGCTGAAGCTCTTGAAGCCCCCATCGATTGGGAGGCCCAGCTTCTGAATTTGATCCGTGGCCCATGCCCCGGCTTTTACGCTCTTGTTGCGCAGGTTCTGCGTGATTCCGCAGATCCTGCCGAGGATCCCGGGACCGAAGCCCGTGGGGTCGAAGCAATAGCCCGCCTCTTCCAGAATCTTCTCGTGCTCAGGATTGTCGGGATCTGCGTCAATAAGGAAGAAGGTTGGGTCGATGCGCCCGAGACGCGGATCGTCCCGATCTTCCCATGACCACTCCTTAGGAACTGCATCGGGACGCACGAGCAAACTTCCGTCGATTCCGATCTCGCAGACCATACCGGAGGTGTAATTTCCCGGAAGGTGCTCGCAGACGATTCGATGGAAGAGCTGGCTTTCAGGGCGCTCACCCCAGGGGCGGGAGATAATCGCCAGAGGGCTCTCACCAAGGTGAGGGTAGGGTTTTGGGCTGCTCACATCTTTCTCCTTTCCTATTCGGTTGGGTTTATTGTATCATCGATTTACGATATCAGCTGAAGATAGGGCTTGTCTTTAGAAGAGTATGCTGAGCAGACTGCTTGATTTTTTTAATGTAGATCGGCCTTGGGATGTGACTTGGGCTCATCGGGTAAATAGCCGCGCGGAGCTGGAGAAGTACTGCGCCTCTGATGTGATGATGATAGAGGGGGATATTCTCGTCTCGGGAGGCGCTGGAAAGCTCTTTATGTCCCATTCGGCTCCGGACCAAAAGGATTTAGCTTTGGAAGAGTGGCTCAGGAGGATTTTAGAGGCCGGAAAGGGGGTCAAGTTGGATTTCAAAAGACTGAGGTCCGATCAGGAAAACCCGTTGGTTATAGAACCTTACTTTAAGGTGTTGGAGAGAGTGTGGGATCCTCGAGTTCCCATAATATTGAACGCCGACGTGATTCAAGGCCCAAATGGGGATAGATCTGAACACGTTCCTCTGGATCCGCATGAGTTTATTGAACTGTACGATGAGTACCGCCGCCGATGCAATCCTGATGTGATCCTTTCATTGGGTTGGACAACGGAGTATACCGAGAAGGGGAGGTATACGAGTGGGATGATTGAAGAGATGTTGGAGGTAGACTCCCTTCATGGGGGGCAGGTTACTTTTGCGGTTAGGGCGAGTTTTGTGCGGAATTCTTGGGGTCGCGTCCGAAGGCTTCTCAATGACCCTCGGCATACTCTGACGGTTTGGGAAACTAAGGGCGCTTCGCCGGAGCTTTTATCCTGGATGAAGAGAATGCTCAATCCCAAGAAGGTTTTCTACGATATGGCTGATCCTACCGTCCTTTTGAGTCAAAAAAAAGGCTGATGTTTCCATCAGCCTTGAACTAAGTATGGTTCCCGAATCTCAAATCAATCTTCGCTCGAAACTCGTCAACCAGCTTGCCGCGGACGTTCTCCCAGCGGATCACGGTGACGGGCGAGTTCCAATACATATCGGGATAGAAGTGCCACATACCTGTCAGCATCTCCGCAGGGGTTTGGAAGCCATCGGCTTCCATCTCCTCCCGTGTCACCTCCGCCAGCGTGCAGTGGCGAACCTCCACGATGTCGGCCATCACGCACCACGGCTCGATCGGACAGCAAAGCACCACCGGGCACCCGACTTGGTAGCTGCGCCAGCCCTCGCGGATGGTGATCTGCTTGGCACCCGCTATGATGTCTTGTCGCATCCCTTCATCGGGAGCGATAAGAAGAGCAAGAAGGTCCGGTCGCGTATCGGTCATTCTCTCCTCCTATAGTAGGATTCTTCTCCCAGTTTACCCCCCCAAACCTGCTGTTATCAAGTTAATGGATTCCTCTGTTAAAATTGGATCAACTTAAAAGGAGGAGAGATGCGACGCAAGGTATTGACGCTCCTTTTTGGATTTACTTATCGGCATCCTACCATCTTTAGCGTCACCGGCAAACTTATCTTCGGAGGAAAGTCGGAGATTTGGAGGGATGTTGCCTCTCTGCTGGTACCGTTGGAGGCTAAGGTTTTGGAACTTGGCTGCGGAATGAATTCCGCCGTTGAGCGTGGGGTGGTGGTGGACTACTCCCTGGCGCTTATTAAGGCGGTACCGCCTAGGATATCCCGTAAGCGGATCTGCACCTCGGTGTTGGCACTTCCTTTCCGGGAACGGGCTTTCGATTTTGTCCTGGCTATCTTCCCCCCGGGGATTGCGGCGGATCACGGGTTTTTCCACCAAAAAGGTTTCTGGGAGGAACTGGAGAGGGTTCTTTCGCCGAGCGCGGAGTGCATTTTCCTGGTCTACGTCTCCTACAAGAGCCTTTTTTGGCGGTTTTTGGCGCGGGTCATTGACCCACTGCCCGGTGACTTTTGGGCTAAAACTGGAGAACTGGCTCGAGGTTTCAAGATCAGTGAGCAGACGCGGCTTGACCCTTGGGGGAACTCCCTTGTCTTTGTGAGAGCGGTAAAACTGGACCGTTGAGTGCTGAGCTTAACGGTCTTTTTCTTTTTCATTTTTATCTGGAACGTTAGGAACACTTCTATAGAATTGTCCCATACGTGGTAGAATCATTAGAAATGAACGAAAAAGAGTGGGAGAAGATATTTAAAGCTCTGGGGAACGAAAATAGATTAAAAATAATCAAAATGCTTTGGGGTGGTAAGAAGATGTCGGTTTCGGAAATAAGGCAAAAGCTGGGCATCTCCTACAAGTGGACGTCGCTTAATCTCAACAACCTCAAAAGGGTAGGTATTTTGGAAAGCCGGGGTGCCAGAGGCCAGGTGTTTTACTACATGAGCCCCAAACTTTCCAAAAAGGTCATTAGCGTAATACGCCCGTTTCTTCCCAGACAGTAGGAACACCTCTTTATCACGCTTTTTGTAGGACAAGGTTCTTGAGTGTTGGTGGGAGATACTCTTACATTTCCCTCCGGATGGTAGGAACACTTCTATAGAAGTGTTCCATGCAGAAGAAAGTGTTGGGCCGCGAAAGATAAAAAGCTGAGGGGTTTATTCCTCAGCTTGTGATCGTCCCAGTGGGAAAACAGCTACTCCCTCTCGTCGACAATGATAGTGCCGTTGGTTGGAGGTGTCCAGGCTCCAAATCCCCGGTTGTCGATGTAGTGGTCGTAGCCCGTAGGGCGCCCTTCGTTCGTGACGCCGGCGACCCTGCCCATGCCCAAAAGCTTTCGAGCCTTCCCCGAAACCTTTTCCAGGCGGCAAACCACCACCGTTCCTTTGGGGAAATGCCTCTCGTCCGATCGGACGCCTCCTCCAACGGTGGATTCGATGCCGTTTGTGAACCGGAAGGTTGTGGACCCCGGCATACCTTCGGAGTGCTCCACAGCCGCCACGGTCCGCAGTGCATACTCGATTTCATACATTTAAATCCTCTCCTTCTTCTCGATTCGGTTTGAGTGTATCACGTACTAAAGGTTGCCAATCACCGTTCTAAAGTTCCGCCTGCTATAATTCTCTTAAACCGAGTAAGGAGGGTTGCTGTGGGACATTACTACAGCGAGATTGATCCTAGCGGAGCGCAAACTCACGCTGAGTGGATTGCTAGGATCGTCCGACTCAAGGAAAGGGTAAGGGATGTGCCTCTGTCCCAGCTTCATGTTCACCACTTGCCTTGTTTGCATGCGCTTTTCACGGTGATGGAGCGGCCTGCCCTAGAGGATGTTGAGGAGCTTGAAGAGCATCTTGACCGGCTTGGCCTCTAGAGACGTAAACCGGAGGGAGGAGATAGTGCGGAAGAAAAGAAGGATCCACGTTTGTCCGCCGGCGACGGCGATTCGTAAAGCACTACGGATCACTAAGGCGGATGTCAAAGCCGCTAAGGATGCGATCGCGGCGGCGATCGGAGAGAAGAGCAGGTAATGGCACGCCTTACCGCAAGGGTAAAGCGGCTTCTGCAGGCGGTTGCCAAGCGCAAGCTTACCAATGGGGAGATGGATATCCTCATGCGGGCGCTCTACGGTGAGGACAACTGGGACTACATCATGTGGGCGACCGTCCAGGAGAGCTGGCGCAAAGAGGGAATTTTCATTATTCGTATGCGCGGGAAGGGAATTGATATCCCCCAAAGCGTGTCCGATCTCTATTTTACCCAATAGGCACCCTCACCGGTGCCTTTTTTTTCGTCAGAAAAAATAAAGCGGTGGGGAAGCCCGCACCGCTTGGTCGATCCTACAGATAGTCCTTCATTTTTTCGCTGATTTGGAAGTTAAAGAAGCCAGCGAGGCCGAGGGCGCTATCAAAAGTGGCGAGATAGTTATACTCATCCGACAGTTCCCGCAGCTGCTTGCCCTGGACGGTGAATTTGCCGAATGGGGTAAAGCTAAACAGCGGAAACTCTGCCCTCTTGTCCACCAGCTCTTGACGGGCGGCCTTATTCTGCTCGTCGTTTGCGGCCAACTTCCGAAGATGTTGGTCCACCTTTGGCTGAAGGGCTCTAATTGCGTACTTGTCCTTGCCGTCAGGAGGCGGGAACCCGAAGGTGCTGGCGAATCTCCTCTCCATAAAGATGTAGAGGAGGTTGACGGCTAGCTTAATGAAAATAACAACCGCGGCCAGGATCAAAAATAGCTGCATGTTCTCTCCCTTTGTTCGGTTTTCTTGATGATAATTCTACCACGAGTTTTGGGGTGAAAAAGGACGGCCCGATGCGGTAAGACCTAGTTTTTGCTTTGCAAAAATAAAGCAGCGGGGTAAGCGCTGCTTAGTCGATCTCCTTGTGGCGAGTTAGTAAGCTTAATTAATGTACTCGCGGATGGTCGGCTTGGTTTCAAACCCAAAATACTTGGCCAAGGTTCGGATTTGGGAGAACTCCTTGCGCATCTGCCTCAGCATCCGCATCTTGGACAGCTTATAATCCGGCGTTGGCTTCACAGGATGCGTGTTTTGCTCCTGCTCAATCGCTTGAGCCCGTTGGCGTAGGACACCGCCCACATCGGGCTGAAGGAGCCGGATTCCCTCGTCACCGTCCTTCTTGGTGGGCGGATCGAAGCCGAAGATCCTGCGGAACCGTCTTCGGGCGGCAATGCCCCCGCTAACTCTGGCGGACATGAAGATCAAAACAAAACCCACGATCAAAATACTCCACACGGCTATGAATATCTCGAGTTCTTTCACTCCTTCCCTCCTTTTGAGCGGTTTTTCAGCTTCAATGATAGCACGCGGTTATAAGGTGGGGTAGGAAGCTCGGTGTGCCTGTGATAGAGCAGGGGTTGGAAACCCATGGCCCTCTTTCTTTAAAATTGCCTTGTGGAGCCGGATTTAAGATTAGTTCCTATAAAATCCATAGACCTGCAAGAAGAGCTCGATCGGACTCGGTTGGGTGCTCTAGTTACCGCGTTTAAGCAATCCGGTATTTTGAAAGATCCTCCAATAGTTGCAAAAGGGTTGGGTGGCAAGCTAACGCAGCTTGACGGCACCACCCGTATATCCGCTCTTAAGGAGCTTGGTGCAAGCCATGTTGTGGTACAGGTTGTGGATTACAGTGACGTATCTCAGGTTGATATAAAATCATGGGTTCATGTCTCCAGAGTCAAAAAAGGCGGGTTTGCGGGCAAAATTAAGGCGTTGGAGGGGGCAAGAACTGAGGAGTTTAAGGTTGGTTTGGGTACTACCTTAATAGACCATCCTTCGGTTGTGGCTGCCATAATTTTTCGTGATGGTAGAGGGTTGAACGTTTACAATCGAGCAAAGCAGGGATTGCTAGGTCGCAGAAGGCGGCCGTCCGGTGAGGGAGATCTTTTTGAGCGGGTCGCTTTGTTGCGCAGAGTTGTCCGGCTCTACGAGGAGTCCATTACCAGAGATGAGCAAGAGACAATAGATAGTATGGAGGAGCTTGAGGACTTTTTTGCCAGACATAAGGACAAGAATGTGGCTCTATTTTTCCCCTCGTTTTCGACCCAGGAGATTGGCACTCTTCTTAAAAAGGGCGTCACCTTGCCGGCAGGCATCACGCGCCATGTCATCAACGGGCGGGTACTTCGTATAAACTATCCTCTTGAGATGCTTTCTCTGGAGAAACCCGATGAGGATAAGTTGCGTTATTTTGATGATTTCATTAAGAACGTCGGCCTGCGGTTTTATGAAGAACCAACCTTTATTGCTGATTGAGAAAAAAGAAAACCGCTTGAGTATTTTCAAGCGGTCTAAGTATTAGTTTCAAGCTCTTCTTCGACCCAGAGTTGTCTAGCTTCCTCAAGGACGGCGTTTGCCTCTATCCAAGAGTAGCCTTTCTTCATTAATAAGAGTGCGCTTGATCTTTGGTGAAGGAATACTATCGAAGATAGCTAGCGAGCTCTGATCGCGCTCTATCGTCTCGCCAGAAAGCAGACTAAAAAACAAAGCCCTTTTAGAAAACAAGAGGGCTTTTTACGTTAGGAGTCTCAAGATCCGCCGTACGTCTTTTTGAATTCTGTTAACGTACGAGGCCAGGTTGGGCAACTGCTTAAGCTTGCCTTCCTGAACTAGATACAGTATTTGGGGTTTGATCTGCTCAAGGAGATTACGGTCGTGGGATACTGCCACAACAGTTCCTTTGTAGTTGGAAAGTACTTCCTCAAGCGCTTCAGTTGCCTCAATATCAAGGTGGTTTGTGGGCTCGTCCAGGAGAAGTACATTTACAGATCGGGCTGCAAGAAGAGCGAGAACAACCCGAGCCCTCTCGCCGGGACTCAGCATCTGAATGTTTTGACTCACTTTGGTTGGTTCAAGCCCGAACCTGGTCAGGATTTTGTAGCACTCCTGTTGTTCTACTCTACCCTCCACAGTCAAGAAGTCCATGACGGTCTCTTCCAGCGGTAGATTTTCATGGAACTGCATTAAGCTTCCGATTCGGAGCGAGGGGCTAACCCTGATCCCCCCTTCGGTTACCTCGGTGGCCCCACTTATAGCGTTGAGCAGGGTGGATTTCCCGGAGCCGTTGGCTCCAAGTATTACCACTCTTGCGCCGTAGGGGATGGTGAGGTTTATCGGGCCAAGCCGAAAGTCTGATTCGGGATAGTTAACCACAACCCCTTTAAGTTCAATCTGGCCGGTACCTGGCCTTTGTACGTTGAGAGGAATTGAGAGGGGCTTGCGTTCTCGAGGCTTCTCGATTCTTCTCGCTTGTTCGATACGCTTCTCAATGGATTTGGCTCGCGAACTAGCTTTGGTAGCACGGTTGCGGCGAAAACCTTGAAGCGCCTTATCCTTATCTGGGACCGTTTGGAACGCTCCTTTTTGGGCCCACTGTTTTTGTCTCCTCGCCGCCTCCTTTAGTTCTCGGATTTTTTTCTGTTGCCTCTCATACTCATCTTTGATCCGCCGTAGTTCTTTTTCCTTGAACCTAAGGAACTCGCTGTAAGTTCCTGGAAACTCGCTGAGAGAGTGGTTCTCCCAGTTTATTTCGAATACTTTAGAAACTACGGTATCTAGGAATTTCTTGTCGTGGGATACGATCAGCATCGCGGATTTCGATTTGCGAAGAAACTCCTCCAGCCAGATTAAGGCCGGGAGGTCGAGGTTGTTAGTGGGCTCATCGAGGATGAGTATGTCGGGCTCCACAAGTAGGAGTCCCGTGAGTGCCACTTTGGTCTTTTGACCGCCGCTCATTGTATGGAGGGGTGCTCGAACTCCTACGTCGTCCAACCCGAAAGCCGAAAGGAACAAGGAGATTCTGGTGTTGAAGTTGTACCCGCCCATTTTCAGATATTTTTCCTGCAGACCCCCGTACTCCTCAAGATTTTGGGGGTCGGAAAGATGGGGTTCAAGTTCCCTTATATGTTTTTCGATCTTGAATATTTCCGTAATGCGCTTGAGGTACTGCTCGATGGTTTCGTCACCGTCTATAGCCACCTCTTGAGGGAGATAACCGATCTTGCTCCTTTTGGGAACACCTACGGTACCGGAGTCTGGGGATTCCTCTCCCGAAATAATGCGGAGCAGAGTTGATTTACCCACACCGTTTGGGCCCACGAGAGCTGCCTTTTGATCCTTGCCCAGGTTGAAGGAAATATTAGTCAAGGCAGTATATGGTCCGTAACTTTTGCTTACGTTTCTAACTTTTAACATGACACAACTCTCCTTATTGATTGTTCTTCGGAGTGGTCAGCTCGTACCGAGCGTGTGTGAGGTGGTGGGCGGGGAGGGGGTCGAACCCTCATGGTATTGCTACCACCGGTTTTTGAGACCGGCGCGTCTGCCAATTCCGCCACCCGCCCAACGATTTAATTTTAACATCCTGCTTCCTCAGGATTTTCTAGCCACCGGCGGTCGGCTCGTGTTAAATTAGTTTCATGCTTTCCGTGACGGAGTTAAGAAAAGGAGCTATTTTTGTAGATCAAGGCAAACCCTATTTAGTCTTGGAGTACCGCCACACCAAGCTGGGGCGGGGTACGGCAAATATTAGGGTTAAGGCAAAAGACCTTAAGAGCGGGGCTATCCTTGAGAAGACCTTCGTTTCCGGGGCCTCGGTTGGAGAAGGAGAGGTAATCCGTAGGAAGGGACAATATTTATACTCAGATGGGGAAAGTCTCTACTTTATGGACCCCAAATCCTTTGAGCAGTTTTCCGTTCCTGCAAAACTTGGCAAGGCGATAGTCGGTTTTCTAAAAGAGGGTACGGAAACAACTTTGGTGTTTTTTGAGGATGACCCTGTTTCGATCGAAATTCCCCTTAAGGTTGATTTGAAGGTTGTAGAAGCGCCCCCGGGAAATAAGGGGGATACCAAGCAGGGGGGGAATAAAGAGGTTGTTTTGGAAACCGGCTACAAGCTCCAAGCCCCGCTTTTTGTGAAAGTTGGGGATACTATTACGGTCAATACCGAATCTGGTATTTACACTGGTAGAGCTTCTTGAGATTTCTATTTGGATAGTGGGAAGATAAACTTCTGTTGCAAACTTATCTATGATATTTCTTTTCAACTAACAAACGGTGAATCTTCTCGGCATACCTATTAATTAACCTATTGTGCACAACATTCATTGCTTCAGCCGCTTCGCCAAGAAACGGATCTCCGGACTCGATTTTTTTGCGAGCGATTTCCCTACAAACCGCCTCAATGACAAGTTCAGCAAGCATCACCTGACAATGTCCCTCTTCTTGGCCTTGTCCATCGAGACCGAAGTACGTTGCAACTGAAGGTGCTTTTGTGGCTATAACTATTTTTCCGTTTGCCCTCTCAAATTTAACCCGTTGATTAGGATCAGCCGCTGAACTAAAATCAAAATCACTGAAAAGACCACTTCTTTTCCGCTCAACCGGTTTTGGTGGCTTTCTCCTAGAAATTACTTTAACTAGTATCTCTGATTTGAGTCCGTTAACCTCGGCTGTGATTACTCCTTCAGCACCAACTTGTTTGCCCAAAACGCGAACATGGACAATTTCCAACCCATTGTCTGGGTTAGCATTATTTTCGTCGAAAATAAAATCTGTGGTTGTTACAATTATTTCTTTCGTGTCGCTATAAATTTTTGCAGTAGAACCAGATTTGACCACTTTTGGTACTGAAGCCTTGAGGGTTAAAGTAGATTCTTTGTCAACAACTATTTGGACATAGTCCGGCATGAAATCGAATCCATTAGGTGGTAGTTGTTGAGGTTTCCCATCATCCAAACCTTCTCCTTCGCCTGGTACATTACCTAATTCATCTTTTGCAATTTTGTTCAATGCCGGAAGTGAGGCCTCATATCTTTTTCGAGTCTTTTCACTTTCTAATCTTTTTTCGACTTCTTTCGCTCTTTTCTCCTCCGCCTGAACGCAGATTTCTACCTCTTTGCGAAGAACATTTTCAAGCGCTTTTGAAAATGGATGTGTCCAGTCAACCCCAGTTCTATTAGCCTGTACTACCGGCTCTTTCTCGGTTCTTAGTAGGTGATCAATGTAGTCGCATGTTGCATGTCCAAAAATTCGGGAAGCATAATTACTACCTTCAAATTTTCTCGTCAAAGTTACGTCGAGTATAGCTCCTTTAGTTCTAATTAGGAGACCGTTCTCTCGTAGCGATCTTTCGCTTTCATACCCACTTAGAGGTTCTGAGGATCTATAAATCTCTACTTCTACTTTTGCATCTTTAAATTCGGGAATGTTAATTGTTTTGCGAGGGTAATAGAGCTCTCCTTTGGGGAAGATATAGGAGAGTTTAGTCTGTCTTTTGATTTTGTTGTGGGAGTCTTTTTCGACGAGTTGTACGTCGCGCGAACTGCTACTCACAATATCGCGCAGACTATAATAGTATTCTAGCCAATGTTCCAGGGTTTCAAATCGTGGTATACGTATACCCTTATTAATTGCTTGTAGAGTTACCCTAGCGCCGTTTTCTTTGACGCCTGAATCAGCCCTTATTGCTTCAGTAATTTTAATCGGTTTCGTTCTTTTGTAATTTAGATTTTTGAGAGTACACTTATGGAAAAAACCATCCTTGATTGATTCCACTTCTCCGAACCCCATTGCAATCATTGCTTCCTTTAGGCCGCGTCCCCAGTATCCTCGACCTACAGACTCTTCGGTGAAACCACTAGTATCTTCCCCATAACCGCCAACTCTCTCATCCATCATGTGCTCGTCAAAGCCTTCTGCAAAATCCGTTACTCGTAGTATGGAGCTCTTGTGCTTTCTGACTAGTTCGATAATAATCCTTCCATCCGCTTTGAATCCCGCATTTTCCAGTCGACGATAAGAATCATCGCTATTGGTAATCAATTCGACTAGCGCCAAAATTGGGTTGCGTTTGATTGTTGCGCGTGCTTGTTGTTCAGCTACGCGCCCCGCGATGTCTAATTTCCTATCAACAGCTAGATCCATAGTTATTTTTTCTTACCCCTAAGTTTTCTTTTTCTCATCCCTCCTACATAATTGCGGCCCCTTTCCTCATCAGAAAAGAGAAGGTGCATAAATTTTTCCTCGCAAAACTTGAGAAAATCAAGCATATCGCTTCGGTTATAATCCTGTACTGCATCTTTTAGCTGCTGTAAATTTTTCCTTCGTGTTTCAGGCAAAGTATCCAAAGTGCTGTAAATCAAATCACAGAAGTCATAGTCACTAATCATCGCGGCTTGGCCGTTTTTGAGAAAGTCTCTAAATACTTTATTTGCCTCTAGTTGCTTCACCAAACGTCCGGTTTTAGTGCGCCTATCACCCTTTATCCCTAATAATTTTTTGGTGTTCAAGAATTTTCTCCCTAACTTTTTTTGAGTTTTTTGTACAGTTTCAATACCTC
>BTRF01000010.1:0-17341 GCA_036986255.1 Patescibacteria group bacterium
CCGTTTCTCCAAGTTGGTCTGACACGATCTGTCTTTGTAATTGGTACGGTTGGATGATCCCTTTTACCCTTAAGATAACTACTATCATACTTTAAAGTATAATAGTACCTCGTATAATAGTAGAAATGCTGGGAGGGGGGGGGGTCAGCGGCTACTACTCGAATTTTAATTGGGGTGATTATTTTGGTTATGGCCGAGGGAATTTAGTTCTTAGGGAAAATATAAGGGATAAAGACAAGTAGACCAGTTACTACAGCGAAGGCTGCTGCTAAAAGAACCATCCCGGCTGAGACATCTTTGGCTATTTTGACTCTCTCGCTGTAGTTTTCTTTGACGAGGTTGATGACTTCTTCAAAAGCGGTGTTGATCATTTCAGTGATTAGTACCAAAAAGATAGCGACGAGAAGCATTCCCCATTCCGCTGTAGAGATTTTGAGCAGAAAACCTATAACCACCACCACCGCCGCAATAATAAGATGCAGTCTTAAATTTTGGTGGGAGAGAAAAGCGTGCACGAAGCCCCGCACGGCATATTTAAGGGATTGTTTTAATCTTTTAAAATTGACCACTTATTAAGGTGACTGACGGTCGAGGCGGTCATTGGGGCGTTCTTCAATTCGGTCTCTGATTTGCTCCCGGCGTTTTTCTAGAATCCCTTTGAAGCGGTCCCGACGCAGTTGGAAGCGGTCGATGGATTTTTCCAACCTTTGCTTGAGGCGATCCTTCGTCTTTTCTCGAAGTTCGGAAGGAAGGCGTTCCAAGATTTTCTCACGGACTTTTCCGGAGTTTTCGATGGCGCGCCGGAGACCTTCTTTAGCTTCTTCCGGGGCTCTTTCAGACGCTTTTTCGAGGACCATGCGGTGCCGGTCGGTGGCTTCAAGGATCCGTTCCCGGACCTCGTCCCGCCGTTCTTTAACCCGTTCGGCCCGCTCTTGGGCTCGTTGGAGGTGTTCTTCCCACCGCGCCCGCGTTTTTTCCAAGAGTTCCTTCCTTCCCGTGCGGGCGAGGTAGCGCATCTCACCCACCCGCCGTTGGGCGAACTTCACTTCCAAGTTTGCTTTGGCTTCTTCGGATCGAACCAAGAATTTCTCCGCCCCTTCCTGCCAGTGCCGCAGGAAGTAGAAAGGGCTGTCGGGCTTAAGGAACGGCTCCGAGATGTCCTCGTATACTTCCGTATTGGTGTTGGTGGTGTCTTCTTGGGCAATTACACTGCTTCCTACAAGGGAAAGAGCAATAGCGAGAAAGCCAACGATTAAACCTAAGCGCAGGATCTTAAACACAATTTAAAGTAGCACACCACATCTGCTAACCTCAAATAAAGTGGAGCAGCACAAAAAATCTCGTCTAAATTTGCGTGATGTTATCCTCGGAGGTCAGGACGGTTTGGTGAATGTTTTGGGGGTTACTCTGGGGGTGGCGGCTGCTTCGGGGGATACTCGTTTGGTTTTAGTCGCTGGGCTGGCGGCCACCTTTGCGGAGTCTTTTTCAATGTTGGCGGTGGCCTACACCTCCTCTTTGGCCGAGCGGGATTACTATCGTGCTCTGTTGAAGCGCGAATACGAATCGGTGAAAGTAAGGCCTAGGGAGGAAGAGGGAGAGATTCGTCGGATCTACCAAAGCTTGGGTTTCTCGGGAGATCTCTTGGAGCAGGTTGTCGCCCGTATTAAGGAAAACCCTCAGGCCTGGGTCGAAGAGATGATGGTGCATGAGCTTCAGCTCACCCCCAAAGCGTTCAAAGATGTGCTCAGGACTTCGTTTGTGGTGGGTGGTTCGGCGATAGTCGGCTCTCTCATCCCGCTCGCTCCTTTTGTCTTTCTACCCATTTCTCAGGGTATTTGGGTCTCTCTTTTGGTTTCAGCCCTAACCCTCTTTTGGACGGGTATTTACAAGGCCAAACTGACAATAGGAAGCTTGTGGCGAAGCGGTCTGGAGATTACAGTGGTTGGGCTTCTGGCGGCATTGGCCGGGTATTTGGTAGGGGTCGCTTTTAAATAGCCCCTTTAAGCTACTCTATTCTAATCTTTCTTCCTCGGCTGAGCCGCTTCCAGAATCTGTGCCACTTTATGGGGATAAGAATTAGCTTTAACCCCAGGAGGATCACTATCGCCGGCCAGAATACGTCCCAAAAAGCCGCCGAGATTAGCCCCAAGTTGCTCAGAAGCCAGAAGCCCCCGAGAAGAATTAATAAACTTCCTAGTAAGATCAATTTGTAATCACCTCCACCCTATTATATCCAGAATTTGGTTCCGCGGGAAGAAAAAGAGCCGTCCGCCTTGAAAGCGTACGGCCCATCTACCTCACTCCTCATCTTCTTTCGGATGAATTTTATGCAGTTTCCCGTCTTTATAGACCCGCTCATCCCAGAGTTCTACCCAGGGCCACGGTGTGACCGGGGGGATTTGGGTGGCCGTAATGGGATTTCCCTTCATGAATTCGTCAATAGCGGCATTTGAAAATCCTTGCGATTTCAACAGATTGCGTAGTTGATCCGCAAAGTCTTTTTGATCTGCCATAGTCCTCTCCTTCCTCAAGCGTTGTGGTTTCATTCTAACTGATGGAGACGGAATTGTAAAAACCGCTCTCAATTGTTTGACGCCTTTTTCTTATTATTGACCGCCTTCTGTTATTCTGATAACATATCCGAGCCAACTGCAGACCGCAGGGCGTTCTGAGCTGAATATGGCAAAGGAAGGAATTTCGCAAAAGGACGCGATCGGAGATCGCTAGCTTTTGCGCTGAGTTGAATATGCCAAAGGAAGGAATTTCGCAAAAGTCAGGGTTTAAAGCTCCGTTGGACAAAGTCCGCAACATCGGAATTATTGCCCATATTGATGCCGGTAAGACTACCACGACCGAGCGGGTTCTTTATTACACCGGCCGGACTTACAAGATTGGCGAGGTTCATGAAGGGGCGGCGGTAATGGACTGGATGGAGCAGGAGCGCGAGCGCGGGGTCACGATTACGGCGGCGGCCACCACCACTTTTTGGCGGGAGCACCGCATTAACATTATTGATACCCCCGGGCATGTTGACTTTACGGCTGAAGTAGAGCGCTCTCTGCGGGTTTTGGATGGGGCAATTGTGGTCTTTGACGGAAAAGAGGGGGTTGAACCGCAGTCCGAGAAGGTTTGGCGGCAGGCCGACAAGTATAAGGTTCCCCGCATCTGTTTTGTGAATAAGATGGACAGCGTCGGGGCGGATTTTGAGGATGACTTGGCCTCTATCAAGGAAAAGCTGGATGCCAAGACGGTGGTGGTTAATTTTCCTATCGGGCGGGAAGGGGATTTCTCAGGAGTGGTGGATGTTGTAGCTCAGAAGGCCTACCGGTTTGAGGGAAAGATGGGAGAGAAGGTTGTGGAGGAGGAGGTGCCGGAGGATCTTCGGGAAAGTTTGGAGAGGTATCGTGCTCGGACGATTGAAGCGGTTGCGGAAGAGGATGAGACGCTTTTGGAGAAGTATGTTGCCGGAGAGGAGCCCACCGAGGAGGAGCTAAAGAAGGCCCTTCGTAAAGCTACTCTCACCGGTCAAGTATTTCCTATTCTTTGCGGGTCTTCACTGAGGAATAAAGGCGTCCAGCGGGTTTTGGATGCAGTGATTGACTACCTGCCTTCCCCCCTAGATAGGCCTCCGGTCGAGGGAGTTGATTTTGAAGGACGTAAGGTTATTCGCAAGACCGGGGTTAACGAGCCGTTTGCGGCTCTGGCGTTCAAGGTCCAAACGGATCCGTTTGTGGGACGGCTAACCTACATTCGGGTCTACTCCGGCAAGCTTCCCTCGGGGTCTTATGTGCTGAACTCAACCAAGGGCGTGAAGGAGCGCGTCAGCCGTATCCTCCTGATGCATGCGGACTCCCGCGAGGAGATTAAAGAGATTAGGGCCGGGGAGATTGGGGCCGTGATTGGCTTGAGCAATACCGCGACGGGAGATACCCTCTGCGATGAGAAGGCTCCCATCATCTTGGAGAACATTACCTTCCCCGAACCCGTCATTTCGGTAATGATTGAGCCCAAGACCAAGGCTGATCAGGAGAAGTTGGGCGAAGCCATGCGCAAGCTCAGCGAAGAAGATCCCACCTTCAAAATTTCTTCTAATCATGAGACGGGAGAGACCATTATTTCCGGGATGGGGGAGTTTCATTTGGAGATCTTGGTTGACCGGATGAAGCGGGAGTTTAGCGTGGAGGCCAAGGTGGGAGCGCCTCAAGTTGCTTACAAGGAAACTATCACCGCACCGGTTAAGCAGGAGGGCAAGTATATCCGCCAGTCTGGGGGGCGGGGGCAGTACGGCCATGTCTTTATCGAACTGGAACCTCTTCCCAGCGGAACCGGGTTTGAGTTTGTGGATGCTATCAAGGGTGGGGCAATTCCAAAGGAGTTTGTCTCTGCGGTAGAAAAAGGGGTTAAGGAAGCGGTCAGCAAGGGTGTTTTGGCCGGTTTCCCCCTTGTGGATCTTCGTGCCACCCTTTATGACGGTTCTTTTCATGATGTGGATTCGTCCGACATCGCTTTTAAGATTGCGGGTTCTGAAGCCACCCGAGAGGGATGCAAGAGGGCCAGACCCGTTCTTCTTGAGCCAATTATGCGGGTGGAGGTTATTATTCCTGAACAGTACTTGGGGGAAGTGATGGGAGATCTTTCTTCTCGTCGGGCCCAGATTGAGGGGACGGAGGTGCGCGGCAACGCCCAGGTGATTAAAGCTGCGGTTCCTTTAGGAGAGATGTTCGGCTATGCCACCATCGTGCGTTCCCTAACATCTGGGCGGGGGACCTTTAATATGGAGCCGTCTCACTACGAGAAAGTTCCGGCGAATATTGCGGAAGAGATCATTTCCGGGAAAAAGTAGGCCTTGGCGATTTGCCGGTTAGGTATTGACAAAGGGTGGTGTAGTGTTTATCATCAATAAAGCACTGGATTGCGAGTGACAAGATAACTATGGCAGAGGGAAAACCCAAAAAATTTGAAAGAACCAAGCCCCACGTGAACGTAGGGACCATTGGTCATGTCGACCACGGTAAGACTACTTTGACGGCAGCCATCACAAAGTATCTCTCGACCAAAGGATTAGCCGATTTTTACAAGTTTGAAGATATTGATAAGGCCCCTGAGGAGAAGGAGCGGGGGATTACGATTAGCATCTCTCACGTCGAGTACGAGACGGAGAAGCGCCACTACGCCCACATTGATGCTCCCGGGCACGCGGACTACATTAAGAATATGATCACCGGCGCCGCCCAGATGGATGGGGCTATTTTAGTTGTTTCTGCTCCTGATGGTCCCATGCCTCAGACCCGCGAGCACATCCTCTTGGCTCGGCAGGTTAACGTTCCGGCTATTGTGGTTTACATTAACAAGACCGATATGGTGGACGATCCGGAGTTGATTGAGTTGGTGGAAGTTGAGGTTCGCGAGCTTCTTTCCAAGTACGAATACCCCGGAGATGAAGTTCCCATCATCAAGGGTTCCGCCCTTAAAGCTTTGGAGGGGGATGCCGAGGCGATGAAGAGTATTGAGGAGCTCATGAAGGCTGTGGATGATTACATTCCCACCCCCACTCGCGATTTGGACAAGCCCTTCCTTATGCCCGTGGAGGATGTCTTCTCCATCAAGGGGCGGGGAACCGTAGCCACCGGAAGGGTAGAGCGGGGGAAGATTAAGGTAAATGAGGAGGTTGAGATTGTGGGGTTGAAAGATACCAAGAAGACGGTTGTTACCGGAGTGGAGATGTTTCGAAAGATTCTTGATGAGGCCCAGGCCGGAGATAATGTGGGGATTCTTCTCCGAGGGGTTGAGCGTGATCAAATTGAGCGGGGGCAGGTAATTGCGGCTCCCGGATCGACTACTCCCCGCACCGAGTTTGAGGCCGAAGTTTACGTCCTTTCTAAAGAGGAAGGCGGCCGCCACACTCCCTTCTTCTCCGGGTACAGGCCGCAGTTTTATATTCGGACTACGGATGTGACCGGTGAAGTTACCCTTCCTAAGGATGTGGAGATGGTGATGCCCGGAGACAACGTGAAAGTAACTGTGAAATTGATCCAACCGGTGGCGGCGGAGGAAGGACTCCGCTTTGCGATCCGCGAAGGCGGGCACACGGTTGGTGCGGGGGTAGTTTCAAAAGTTCTCAAGTGAGAGCGAGGCTGAAAGCGAAGCTGTTGGTGTTAAAGTTCTTAGAGCCGTTCGCTTTTTGCTTTTAGCACATTACTATGGCAAAAGGAAGGATTCGCGTCCGCTTAAAAGCTTACGACGCCAGAGTGATTGACCAAAGTGCAGAAAAGATTGTCGATGCGGCTGTTCGCACCGGCTCCAAGGTTATTGGCCCCATTCCTCTCCCGACAGATCGGGAGATTTTTACTGTGATTCGTTCTCCCCATATCGACAAGCGCTCCCGCGAGCAGTTTGAGATCCTTACCCACAAACGCCTTATTGACATAGAAGAACCCACTCCCAAAACTCTTGACGAACTTTCCAACCTTGACCTCCCCGCCGGAGTGGGGATTGAGGTTAGGATGTAACCTTTCTTAGTAGTTCCGCTGATCCCCGCACTAAAATTTCCAAAGAATACTTAATGTCCTTTATTGAGGACGGCTTTGGATGGATTTGCAAGCCGGCTCCCGTTTTTGCTAGCGTTAAATTGCTGCCCCCTGCTTATGAAAACCCTGCCTAAAGTGGCCATATTTTTGGCACTGCCCCTGATCTTTTTTGCGGCGACCTCGCTCGCAGTTCTCCTTTCGGCTTCTGGTCTTTTGATTGCTTCTTCGGCGGATGAGCAGATTGTGTTTGCTTCGGCCGGCCCCCAGCTTTTCAGCACCCCGCCCCCAGAGGGGTCTACTCTTGGGGAAAGCACCGTTTCCGCTGAGGCCCGCCCGATTATTCTGCGTAAATTTTTAGAGTCTTACTCCTCTCCCCTAGCTCCTTACTCGGATCTTATTTTGGCCGTTTCCAGGCAGCACAAGCTGGATTGGCGGCTTTTGGCGGCTATCGCTGGGGCGGAGTCAACGTTTTGCAGAACGATACCGGAGGGGAGCTACAACTGCTGGGGGTGGGGAATTCACTCCAGAGGAACATTGGGGTTTTCCTCTTTTGAGGTGGGAATTAAGACGGTCTCTAAGGGTTTGCAGGAGAAATTCTTGGCGGATGGGCTGACTACTATCGACGAGATTATGACCCGCTATGCTCCGGTTTCCTTGTCCAAAGGCGGAAGCTGGGGCCGAGCCGTGAAGTATTTCATGGCTCAGCTAGAGCAGGCGGAGTACTATAGATAGGACGTGATCTTGTGGTCACTAGCTATTAACCAGCTTCGCTAGTCAATAGTAGCTGTTGAACTTCTCGCTCCTCTCTGTTATCATCTTAACGGTGATGTTTAAGCGTCTGTTGGCGCCTTGCGCCAAAGTAATCAGTAAACAGAGACCAGTGAACAGGGTGGTAGTGAAGCTAGCCAAAACGCTCTCTGAGTTCTGATCTCTATTCCCTGATCTCTGATCACGGGTCTGCAGGCCGCTTGAACAGCGGTTTTTTTCATTATGAAGGAAGTCGAGGCAAGAAAATTAGAGATGAGTCAGGTATTCTCGGAGGTTGGGAAGGTTACTCCTGTAACCGTGGTTCAGCTTGAGAAGGTTCCCGCTGATTTAGCTCTTGGCACTGAGGTCGAAATTGTGGGTACCTCCAAGGGCAAGGGTTTTGCAGGAGTGATGAAGAGGCACGGTTTTGCCGGCCTGCCGGCCACGCACGGAGCTTCCACAAAAGGGCGCTCTCCCGGGTCGATTGGGGGAGGGACCACCCCCGGACGGGTGTACAAAGGTAAAAAGATGCCGGGGAGGATGGGAGGGAAAAAGGTGACCGTGAAGGGCCTTTTAGTGGTAGAGGTTGACCCGAAGGAGAAGATCATTAAGCTATCCGGATCTATTCCGGGACCGCGGAGAAACAAGATGATCCTGCGTTATGAACCAAAGGAGAAAACAGAGAACGGAGAACAGAAAACAGGCAGTGAGGAGCAGCTTAAGGAGAATCCCGATAACTGATCACTGATTATTGATTGCTGATATGAAAGTAGATATTTACAGCGAAAAAGGAACCAAGTTGCAGAAAAAGGCGGAGCTTCCCAACGAGATCTTCAAGATTAAGCCGAACGAAACCGCCCTGCGGCAGTATCTCCATACTTATCAGGTTAACCAGCGTCAGGGTACTGCGGCCGCCAAAACTCGCGCAGCGGTTAGAGGAGGAGGGAAGAAACCCTGGGCGCAGAAAGGAACCGGCCGGGCCCGGCACGGTTCTATTCGCTCTCCTATTTGGGTTGGCGGAGGAGTAGCCCATGGTCCTCGCCCCCGGGAGCTGGGGGCCTCGATCCCTAAGAAAGTCCGCAATTTGGCTCTCCGCTCTGCGCTTTCCGTTAAAGCATCCGCCGATCGGGTCTATGTGGTGGAGAAGTTTGCTCCCTCGGAGCCCAAGACGGCCTTGGCGGTTGGGCTTCTCCGGAAGCTGGGTTTGGAGAAGCCATTTGTTATCACCGCCCAAGGAGATGAAGTGGTGCGGCGTTCCTTCCGGAATATCCCGGGTGCGGGGGTAGGGACGGCTTCGACCGTTAATCCTTATGAAGTGGTAAAGGCCGACAGCGTTGTTCTTCTTCGCGAGAGCGTCGATGTTCTAAGAGAGAGATTGGTTGGGAAGGAAGTTTCCAAGCCGGCCGCTTCGGCCGCCAAGAAGCGGGGGGTGAGGGGGAAGAAAAGACCATGAAAGTTCACCAAGTAATTCGGAACCCGATTTTGACGGAGAAGAGCCATGCGCTTGCAAGTGAGGGGAAGTATGTATTTAAGGTTTCTAAAGAATCTACCAAGAGGGAGATCGCTCGAGCGGTGGAGCTGTTTTACAAAAATGTGAAGGTGGCTAAGGTGGCGGTGTTGAAGTCTCCCGGCAAAACGGTGCGGTGGCGGAGAAAGAAAGGCCGTCCCGTGGAAGGGCGCCGTCCAGCCGTAAAGAAGGCCATTGTCACTCTTTCTAAAGGGAAGATCGATCTTTTTGAGAAGAAATAAGATGACTACAGCTAGACGACTGAAAAAAGGAAGAAAGAGGGCCGTGGGCAGGAGCTTGGGCCGAGTTACTACTCGGCACAAGGGGGGCGGCGAAAAGCGTCTCTACAGGGTGATAGACTTTAAGCGAAGTAAGCGCGGCATCCCTGCCAAGGTTGAGGCGGTTGAATATGATCCCAACCGTTCGGTCGATATAGCTCTTCTTCTCTATGCGGATGGGGAGCGACGCTACATTTTACTTCCCGATGAGTTGGCGGTAGGGAGTGAAGTTTTGGCCGGTGAAGATGCTCCTCTCAAGCCCGGCAATGCCTTGCCTCTGCACAAGATTTCGGTGGGGACGGAGGTTCACAATGTTGAGCTGACTGCAGGTCGGGGAGGGCAGATGGCTCGGGCGGCCGGGACCGCTGCGGTGGTTAGTGCGCGGGAAGGCGGCTACGTTCATTTGAAGATGCCTTCCGGCGAGGTGCGGAAAGTAAGGGAGGAGAATTGGGCTACCGTAGGGAGGTTATCCGGGGCGGAGCGTAAGCTGAGGCGGTTGGGGAAGGCCGGAGTGAAGCGCCATATGGGAATAAGACCGACCGTTCGAGGGGTAGCCCAGCATCCGGGATCTCATCCCCATGGCGGAGGAGAGGGAAGGTCGGGAATTGGCATGCCTTCGCCGAAGACCCCCTGGGGGAAGCCTACTTTGGGGAAAAAGACGAGGAGAAGGGTTCACACCGACAAGTATATTGTTAAGGATAGGAGGAAGAAATGAAAAACCCAAAGCACGAAGTTCGAAATTCTAAACAAGCTCAAAATTACAAATCAGAATGCTTTAAGCAGTTTGGAATTTGGGAAATTGGGGAATTTAAATTTGTTTCGGATTTAGGATTTGGATGTTGGGATTTATCAGGAGGGGAGGAACATGGTTAGATCAGGCAAAAAAGGACCGTTTATCGATCCAAAATTGATGAAAAAAGTGCTTAAGGCGAAAGAGGCCGGCGACGCCAAGCCAATTAAAACTTGGTCGCGGGCTTCCCAGGTTTCGCCGGAGATGGTGGGGCTGACAATTGCCGTCCACAACGGTCGGATCCATATCCCGGTTAAGATAGCCGAGGCGATGGTGGGCCATCGTCTTGGGGAGTTTGCTTCGACGAGGGTTTTTCGCAAGCACGGAACCAAAGGTGTTAAGGCTTCCTCTTCGGAAGGGCGGGTTTAGGTAAATCTTATGCAAAAGACAAAGGGTAGAAAGCTGAAAATTGAAACGAAAGCCCGCGCTTGCGGGCGGTACCTCAAGGTTTCACCGACCAAGGTGCGGGATCTAATGGATCTTATTAGGGGCAGGAGTTTGACCGAGGCCGAAACGGTCTTGAAATTCAGCGGTCGAAGAGGAGCCCAATTTGCCCTTAAGGTGCTTCATTCTGCGGTGGCCAACGCCGGTTCGGCTTTGGACAGGAAGAGTTGGGTGGTAACGGAGGCCCGGGCCGATAAAGGGCCAATCTTTCGAAGAAGGTTGGACCCTAAGCCAAGAGGGGCTCGGGGGCTTATCACCGCTAATTCGACCCACCTGACTATTGCAATTGGTTCCAGAGTTGAAGAGACGTCCCCGCCCCGAGCGGGTCGGGGTGAGTCTTCCGCCAAACGGAAGCGGACGGGAGCTAAGAATGCCGCGTAAAGTCAGTCCCGAATCCTTAAGAATCGGCTCTTTTCTTCCTTGGCGGTCCCGTTGGTTTAGTGAAAAAGAGTATGCCAAGCTTGCGGCTGAGGATGAGGGTATTCGCCGTTTCTTGAGGGCCCGCCTTTCGGATGCCGGCTTGGAGAGAATTGAGATTGAGCGTTCAGGGGCTAAAGTCAAAATTATCGTTACGGTCTCCAAGCCGGGTTTGGTGATTGGTCGGGGCGGCGGAGGGATCGGAGTTCTGCGGGACGACCTTAGCGGAAAGGTAAGCGGTCAGTTGGATATTAATGTTCAGGAAGTTAAAAACCCCTCGCTTTCGGCCCCGATTTTGGCGGCGCGGGTGGCCCGGCTTCTTGAGAGGCGAGGCCGGCGGTACCGATATATTCTTAATGAGATTGCGGACGAAGTGATGGCAAGAGGAGCCCAAGGAGTTGGAATCGAAATCGCTGGTCGTATTGGGGGGCGGGAGGTCGCCCGCCGGGAGAACTTTAAACGAGGATCGGTTCCTCACTCTACTTTGCGGGCGGATATAGATTTTGCGAGGGACACTGCCCACACCCGCTACGGTACGATCGGGGTAAAGGTTTGGGTTCATCGGGGGGAATCGGAGGGGAGCTAATTATGCTTTTACCGAAGAAAGTAAAATTTAGGAAGACTTTTCGGGGAACGAACAAGGGTCAGGCTTATCGCGGTAGCACGCTGAGTTTTGGTGAGTACGGAATTCAGTCGGTTGAACGCGGTTATCTTTCTTCCCGCCAGATTGAGGCGGCGCGAAAGGCGGTTCGGCGTTTTACCGAGCGGGGAGGGAAGCTTTGGATTCGAGTTTTTCCTGACAAGCCGATCCCCAAAAAGCCAGCCGAAACCAGGATGGGCGGAGGAAAGTCACCGGTGGATCACTATGCGGCCGTGATTAAGCCGGGCCGAGTAATCTTTGAGATATCTGGAGTTGCAGAGGAAGTGGCCGAGAAGGCTCTAAGATTGGCGGCGGCTAAGTTGCCGCTCAGGACCAAGATTATTAGCCACCGAGGGAAAGGTGCAGGGGAGCAAAATGTTAAAGATTAAAGCATTGCGGGAAAAAGAAGATAAAGAGCTTGGAAAGCTTCTCGCGGGAGCGCAGAGCGAATTAGTTAATTTGAGAGCTTTGCGGGTCACCGGTTCCCAATCGGACGGGTCTGCTCTGCAGAAAAAGCGCCGGGAGATTGCTCGGATTTTAACCGTGCTGAAGGAGCGGCAGATCCTTGCCTCCCGGTCTGACAAGGAAGATATTAAAGGAGTAAAGGAGGTTAAGAATGCCTAGGAAGCGTTTGAAGGGGATTGTAAAAGCTCTAAGCGGGGCCAAGACGGTGAGAGTGGAGGTCGTTCGGGTTTTCCACCACTCCCGCTACGGGAAGAGAATTAGGAAAATGAAGGGATATTTAGCCCATTTTGAGGGAAGTGCTGTGATAGGTCAGGAGGTAGTGATCGAGGGGATTCCTCCGATCTCGAAGCGGAAGCATTGGCGGGTAGTGGAGATTGATGGCCGTTCAGTTGATAAGAAGCCCCGGGTTGAGTCTACCTCTTCTCCCCGCCGGGCAGAGCCCAGCCCTCTGGGCGGCGCCCGTCGGCAGAGTAAATCATCTACCAAAGGTTCGAAGCGGAAGGTGAAGAAAAAATCCAAATGATTCAGAAGGAATCCATTCTAGTGGCGGCAGACAATTCAGGGGCGAAGCGATTACGCGTGATTGGAATTCCCCGTAAAGGGAATGCTCGAACTGCTTCAATTGGAGACGTAGTTACAGTTTCGATTAGGGGAGCCGATCCGAATGGGGCGGTTAAGGATCACGCTATTGAGCGGGCCGTGATTGTGCGGACGCGTAAAGAGGTGGGGCGGACGGACGGTTCTTATATCCGCTTTGACGATAATGCGGCGGTGGTGGTTGACAAGCAGAAAAACCCTAAGGGCAGTCGAGTTTTCGGCCCCATTGCCCGGGAGGTTAAGGACCGCGGTTTTAAGAAAATCGCTTCGCTGGCTAAGGAGATCTACTAGGTAACAACCGATATGAAACCAAAGGCAGGGGTGAAGAAAATAAAAATCAGAAAAGGCGACAAGGTTAAGGTTTTGTCCGGCAAGGACAGAGGGCGTGAAGGAAAGGTGGAGAAGGTCCTCTTGGCCGAGGGAAAGGTGATTGTTTCCGGCATTAACGTTGTGAAGCACTTTACTAAGAAAACGCAGGATGAACCCGGAGGCATTGTAGAGAGGGAAGCGCCTATT
This sequence comes from Patescibacteria group bacterium, assembly GCA_036986255.1. Lineage (GTDB taxonomy): Bacteria > Patescibacteriota > WWE3 > 9FT-COMBO-53-11 > 9FT-COMBO-53-11 > BTRF01. The sequence continues at coordinate 12,929 of BTRF01000010.1, forward strand.
GGGGTTTCTAAAATTGCTTTAGTGTGTCCGAAATGTCGCAAGGCCACTCGTTGGAGTAAAAACCGAGTTTGTAAAAGCTGCGGGGCTAAATCTAAAGATGTTTAAAGATACATACCAAAAAGAAGTGGTTCCAAAACTTAAAAAGGAGATTGGGAAAGGGAACATTCACGGGGTTCCTATTGTTACTAAGATTGTAGTGAATATAGGAGTGGGTCGGGATAAAGACAACCAGGGTGAGTTGGAGAAGGTCCGGGAGGAGCTGGCTTTGATTCTGGGCCAAACCCCGGCATTTCGTTCCGCCAAAAGAGCCGTGGCCTCGTTTAGCATCAGGCAGGGTGATATAGTGGGTCTTACGGCTACCCTTCGGGGACGGAAGATGTGGGATTTTCTTGAAAAGCTGGTTAAGATTGTCCTCCCGAGGACTAGGGATTTCAAGGGAATTTCTCGCCAAAGTTTGGACGGAAAAGGGAATTTGACCATTGGAATTGTTGAGCACACGGCCTTTCCGGAGATTGATCCTCATGATGTAGAGAAGCTTCGCGGGTTGGAGGTAACGATTGTAACTAATGCCAGGAGTGATGAGGAGGCCTACCGGGTTTTGAAGGAGTTGGGGATGCCGTTTAGGGATTAGATGATAGGTTCTAGGTGCTAGGTTTAAGGCGGGGCTCGCCTAGAGTCTAACACCTAAAGCCTAAAACCTGATTATTATGCCAAAGAAAAGTTGGATTGAAAGACATAAAAAAGAGCCCCGGTTTAAAGTTCGGGGATACAACCGCTGCAACATCTGCGGGCGTCCTCGAGGGTATATTCGGAAGTTTGGGATGTGTAGGATCTGTTTTCGGGAGTTGGCCTCCCGAGGAGAGCTCCCGGGGGTTAAGAAAGCATCATGGTAATGACCGATCCCGTTGCAGACATGTTTACCAGAATCAGGAACGCCGTTTTGGCCGGGCAGGATGGGGTGGTTGTGCCTTACTCTGCCTTTAAAGAGAAGGTTGCGCTTCTTTTGAAGAAGGAGGGTTATGCTTCCGAAGTGCGGAAGTTTAAGGAGAAGGGAGCCGTTCACCGATTTCTTTCCCTTAATGGTTTGAAGATCACACATATCAAGCGTCTTTCCAAGCCCGGGCGGCGCTGGTATGCGTCTTGGAAAGAGATTCAGGCCCCTCCGATGGGGGTCAGAATGGTTTCCACTTCACAAGGGATTATGACTCATAAAGAAGCGCGGAGGCGCAAGTTGGGTGGTGAGCTGATTGGGGAGGTTTGGTGATGGTAGGAAAGAAGCCATTGGCTATTCCGGAAGGGGTGGACGTTCACGTCGATAAAGGATCCTCGACGGCAGCCAGGGTCATTCGTGTGGTTGGCCCGAAGGGGGAATTATCCGTTAATCTTCCTCAAGGGGTGGGGGTGGACGTGAAGGAACGGGAAGTTTTCTTTAAGAAGCTGCCGGGGACGGCGGCGGCGATTTTCGGCTTAGCCTACGCTTTGGCGAGAAACGCTGTTGAGGGTGTTAGTCAAGGGTTTTCCAAGGAGTTGGAGTTGATGGGAGTAGGTTATCGGGTTGCTAAGACCGCTGCAGGGCTTAAGATGTCTCTCGGTTTTTCCCATTCGGTGGAGTTTGATGTACCCGAAGGGGTGATGGTGGAGGTTGAGGGTGATACCAAGATTCGCTTGTCGGGGATTGACAAGCGGTTGGTTACGCAAACGGCGGCGGATATTCGGAAGCTTAGACCGCCCGAGCCCTACAAGGGCAAGGGTATTAGATACGTTGGCGAGGTTGTTCGTCGCAAGCCTGGGAAGGCTGCCAAAACGGCCGGAGGATTAGGGCAGGGATAGGTCCTGGTTTATGATGGTTAAAGTTAAGCATCATCAAAGTGGAAGAGCGCGAAGGAGAGTGCGGGTGCGCGGGAGCGTTTCCGGGACGTCAAAGCGTCCCCGCCTCTCCGTCTTCCGATCGTCCAAGCACGTCTGTGCCCAGTTAATTAACGACGAGAAGGGGGTCACGCTGGTTTCTTCTTCGGATTTGGAGATTGCCGAGGGGAGCAAGACTGAAAGGGCTTTTAAAGTGGGTAAAGCATTGGCTGACAAAGCGAAAAAACAAAAAATCAAACGGGTGGTCTTTGACCGCGGAGGTTACGCTTATCATGGGAGAGTAAAAGCCGTTGCGGAAGGAGCCCGGGAAGGGGGCTTGGAGTTTTAATGGTTGGATATTTTGGAATGCAGCGAGGAAGAAAGCGAAGGTTTGCGGGTTCCTCCCCTGCCCGGCAGGAATTTGCCGATAAGGTTTTGGTAATTAATCGTGTGGCTAAGAAGATTAAAGGCGGGGATAAGATCGGTTTTACGGCACTCGTCGCCGTGGGGAATCGCAAGGGAAAAATTGGCTTGGGCTACGGGAGAGCGCGCGATCTGCGTTCGGCGATTGAGAAAGCGAAAACTAAAGCCAAGAAGAATATTTTCTCCGTACCCTTGAAGGGTCCGACTCTGCCGCGGCGGATTCAGGTTAAGGAGGGGGCGGGGGTAGTTTTACTGATGCCCGCACCCAGCGGAGCTGGATTGATTGCCGGAGGGGTCGTTCGAAATATTCTTAAATTGGCCGGGGCTATCGATGCCTCTGCGAAAATTTTGGGAACCGATAATCCGATGACCAATGCCAAGGCAACCATCAAAGCGTTGAAAATGTTGGAGGATGAAGATGGAGCTAAATAAACTTTCCAAAGTGGTGAGAGGAGCCAAAAAGCGGGTAGGGAGGGGCTACGGGTCGGGAAAGGGCGGTCATACTACCGGCAGGGGATCAAAAGGTCAGAAGGCTCGAGGAAAGGTGAGGTCTACCTTTGAAGGGGGTCAGCTTCCCCTGGTTCGCCGGCTTCCGCGGAGAGGCGGCTTCCGTCCTTATCGGGCAAAGAAGGGTTCGAAGAGATGATGGAGACGTTGAAAAAAATTTGGAATCAAAAGGATTTGCGCCGCAAAATCATTTTTACGCTTGCGATCATTGCGGTGTTTCGGTTTTTCGCTCACCTGCCTTTGCCCGGGGTCGATCGGGAAGCCCTTCGGCAGCTGTTCTCTTCTAACGCGCTTTTGGGCCTTCTGAGCGTTTTTTCAGGAGGGGCGATGGAGAACTTCTCGGTTGTATCACTGGGATTGGGTCCCTATATCAATGCTACCATTATTTTCCAGCTTCTAACCTTTGGCTTTCCTAAATTGAAGGAAATGGCCCAGGAGGGGGAGCAGGGGCAAGCTAAGATCAACCAGTATACCCGCTTTCTATCCCTCCCTTTGGCTCTTCTTCAGGGGTACGGTTTTTACTTCCTTCTCCGCCAGCAGGGGGTGGTGGCTTCTTTAGGTCCGTTCGCCCTGTTGGTTTTAGTGATAACTCTTGCGGCCGGATCGGTCCTTTCTATGTGGTTGGGTGAGCTTATTAGTGAAAGAGGGGTCGGCAACGGGATTTCACTTCTGATTTTCATTGGGATCGTGGCTGGATACCCCCTCTCTTTGGCTCAGACTTTTTCTACCATTACTGGGGGGCAGGTGAGTAACTTGTTTCTCTTTATCCTTCTTTTCCTGGCTGTTTTTGCAGGGGTAGTTATTATTATTGAGGCCGTGCGGCGCGTTCCGATTCATTACTCGGTTCGCGGTCCCCGGTCGGCCGTGCAGAGTTTTTTGCCTTTGAGAATTAATCAAGCCGGGGTTATTCCCATCATCTTCGCAATCTCTCTTGTGCTTATTCCCCCGACTGCAGCTCGCTATCTCTCCGGTGTTGATAATCCGGGGGTGGCCCGGCTTGCGGAGCAGATCGTTCAGCTTTTCGAGCCCACCAGTTTTCTCTATAATATTTTGTATTTTCTTCTTGTTTTTCTCTTTACCTTTTTCTATACTGCCGTTATCTTCAACATTGAAGATATTTCTGAGAATCTGCAGCGGCAAGGGAGTTTTATCCCTGGGATTCGCCCCGGCCGGGCGACGGTGGATTTCTTGAATCGAGTTATGACGAGAATAACTTTCTCCGGGGGAATCTTCTTGGGGTTGATGGCGATTCTTCCTTCGGTAGCCGCAGCTGTGACGGGTATCACCTCCTTCACTTTAGGAGGAACGGGGATTCTGATTATTGTTCCGGTTGTGTTGGAGACCCTTCGCCAGATTGAGGGGGATCTTTCGGTGCGTGAATATGAGGGTTACTTGTAGGATATAATTAACTACCCACCTTAAAAGGTGGGACGTTGAACGGGTTGATCGGAATTATTATGTTTGAACAAATGAAGCAGTTAAACGAGCTTAAGAAGCAGGGCAAGCGCCTTAAGGAGGAGATGGGGAAGATTACGGTGGAGGTGAAGGAGGGGGAGGTTAGGATTGTTATGCGGGGTGACCAGCAGGTCGAGAGTGTGGAGCTCGAAGGCGAAGCGCGCGAAGATCTTAGGAAAGCTT
>BTRF01000011.1:0-16089 GCA_036986255.1 Patescibacteria group bacterium
CCCGCCGGAAGACCATCAATTTCGGTTACGGGGCTTTCACCCTCTACGGCCGCCCTTTCCAGAGCGTTCTCCTATCAACAGTCTTCGTTATGCAGGTCCTACAACCCCACAGCTTACGCTGTGGTTTGGGCTGATCCCCTTTCGCTCGCCGCTACTCAGGGAATGCTGCGCGCATAGCGAACTATGCACGCTTCGTTTTCCTTTCCTCCAGCTACTGAGATGTTTCACTTCGCTGAGTTCCCTCCAACCCGGTTAATATCCCGCCGAAAGGCGGGAACTTGGCCGGGAGGTAGTCGCCAAAGGCGACTGGGTTTCCCCATTCGGAAATCCCCGGTTAATAACGCTTCTTGCCAGCTTACCGAGGCTTATCGCAGGCTCATACGTCCTTCATCGGCTCTTTGCCCCAAGGCATCCATCATCTGCCTTAATAAAAAGACCTTCTTTTTCCGCTATCAATCTCGCTTAAAACAAGTTTGATAGCAATTTCTGCTTCGACTTGTTAAGGTGCTGGTGGACTCGAGCGGAATCGAACCGCTGACCTCCTCGTTGCAAACGAGGCGCTCTGCCAACTGAGCTACGAGCCCCCGGACTAGATCGGTGTGAAGCGACGCTTCGCCACCTTCCGCCGTCGCGGAAATAAAAAAACCAGCCCGAGGCTGGCAAAAGCTTCAGAATAAAAAGCTACACTAACAGATTAAAGCCCCCTCGCGGGATGCAAACCTTAATATGTCTAAAACCCTTGCCATCTGGTGATAAGGATATCAGCAAAATTACTAAACGTCAATAAGAAGAATTTAGGATAGCCCTTTAAGTATCGTATCCTCTAGTTCTTTAGAAGTAATGCTACGGTGCGACACCGACAGATAGGAATTTTCCGGAACGAAAATCTTCTGGGCCAGAGTTCTTAGATCGTCTACCGAGACTCTAGCCAGCCCTTCCAAAAACTCATTTGGTTCAACTGGTTTCCCTAAAAAATGGTCCCAATTCATAATAAATTTTGCCCAGCCTTCTGGAGCTTCCAAGTCGAACAAAAGATCAACTTCCATTAATTTTTTAATTTTTCTAAATTCTGCAGAAGGAACTTTCGATTCTTTGAGTCTACTCAACTCTTCACAGATTATCGAAACCGACCGACCAACCTCGGAGTACGAAAAACCACCAACAACCGAAGGCAGAAACAAGTCTTTAATCCTAAAATGACGCATTCCCACGCTGTAAGCAAGATTTTCCTTCTCCCTAAGACGTGCCGCTAACCTGTCTCTACTAAAAAGAAGGACAACTAAAAATCGCTCCACCATATGGGCATGAAGTGTTTGGGGAGAACTTGGAAAAGATAAAATAAGACTAGCTTGTTTGCTTTCCTCCGGCAAAACTACTGCTCGAGGACCGCTAGGTCGATACTCGAACCGAGAGTACGCTGGAACAGGACGATTCCTAATAACAGAAAAGTAATCCTTAACCAAATCAATAAACCTCCCATGCGGCACATCACCGACAGCAGTGATTACCATATTTCCAGGAACATAAAATTTTGGGACAAAAGAGGTTATATCAGAATGCTCAATCCGTGCAAGCGTTTCGGGGTATCCAAGACCTGGGTGGGACAGCGGGTGTCCATCAAAAACAAGCTTGAACAAAGCATCACTAACTTTCCGGCCGAGTGAATCCTGAGCACGAGCGATCTCTTCAAGAATTATCTTTCTTTCCCCAACTAACTCTTTTTCTAACAAGAGGGGGGAAACTACCAGAGGAAACAAAACTTCTGCGGCTTTTTCCAAGTCCTTATGAAGGACTTTGACCCAATAATCAACACTTTCTTTCCATACGGAAGCATTGATTTTACCGCCGAGGTTTTGGATCACTCGAGTAACGTCTAGTCCGCTAGGATAATTCTTTGTTCCATTCATCACCATATGTTCCACAAAGTGTGGTAAACCTTCCTTTCCCTTGGGACAGTACTTGGAGCCTGCAGCTACCTTAATATCCACGTAAACACTGCTCACGCCGGGCTGTTTGTAGGTTATAATTTTCAAACCGTTATCTAGCGTAGTTATTTGGTACATAAACTAAATTATACTGCGGTCTTCCAGGCCTTGTAAAATTCGCAGGCGAATTTAAGCAGGACAAACCTAAAAAAAGCTCCGTTCTCTTTTCAGAGAGCAGAGCCTTGGATGATATCGAGCAGGTGATATCGATAAACGAAGGAAAGTGATACTACTCGCTCTCTTCCTCGGCTAGATCATCAGCGAGCTCATCGGAATCTTCGTATCCACCGTTTTCGGTGCCGACCTTCGGACCCACAGAAACCACCTCCCTTCTTCTAGAACTACCTATAGTATACAACAAGGTTTGGAAATGTCAATAACAAAAAAAGGCTCCGAGTCGTCGAAACGAATCGGAGCCTGGCGGCCTAGCTTCTGCGGGCCTTGGCCTTCTGCTCGCGGCGCTTGTGCTGGCGATTGAGCTTCCTGACCTGATCATCGGAGAGGAAATCCCCTATGGCAGGTCCCCCGTAGAAGTCGTCAGCCTCCACTTTGTTTATGGAGGTGCGCTCCTTGCGGGCGGTGGAAAGCGCATCACGCATCGCACGCGAAGCATTCTGCAGCTGGCGGGTCTTCTTGTACCCTTCCAGCTCGTCGGCCTCGCGCATCGCCTTTTCGGCCTCGCGCATCGCATCCTGCAGCCGTCTCTGCACGAAGTTGGACAGCCCTTTGAGGACGCCCTTCGCGCTGATCCGGGCCGAGTGGTACGAAGCCACAGAGAGGTGGTTTCGCACCTGGAAGTAATTCCATCGGACGCCCTTGAACAAACCCGGATTGGGATCGTTCTCGTCCATGGCTTCCAGGGCCAAACGGTCGCCTTCGGCGATCGCAGCCTCGGCCGCGAGGAACGCCTCGCGAACCTCTTGCGGCCAATCTCCGCTCTTGTAATAACGAGCGTAGAACTCGTGCGCCTTCTTCAGCCGCTCCTGCGCGTTCACACGCTGGGGCCGGGTCTCACGGTCTTCCCGTGAGATCTGCTCCTTCCGCCACTTGAGGTGGCAGCCGGTGCAGTAGGCGTGGCCTTCCTCCGCATGGTTGCCGCACTTTTCAAAGTTGCGACACTCAGCGGCGGTCTTGCCGGCCTCGTCCGCCAAGGCGGACAGAACCGTCTCCCGAACTTTCGGGAGAGTCTTCGCACCCACACCGTTGATCTCCAAGAGTTTCTCGTCGAGAGCGTTACCCTCGAGCCCCTTGAACAGATCAAGAACATAGGTCTGGCCTCTGATCGTGATCTCGGCCATTTTGACCTCCTTAGGTCGTTGGATTTCGCGCCGAATGCGCGATATATCTTATAGTTTACTATTAAATAGCAGGTTTTGCAACCTTCTCACACTTAAGGCAAAGAAAATCCTCCCCCGGACATTAAAGAACCGGAGGAGGATGGTTGGACGAAGGCCGCTTTGCGTTCACAGGAAGAACGTAAATCTCTGCCATCTCACGAAGCAAATCCTCGTCAAAAATCTCGCTCACTTTCACTACTTGATCCGACAATCTCGCAACTTCCTCAACATTTACCAGGCTATCTTTCCGGATGCCGTCTGCGTCAACGTCTATCAAGAAGGTGACAAGCGAAAACCGCCGGGTCTGCTTCTCGCCGTTGAACCATAGGACAAACTTGTCAGCCACCGTGTGGTCCTTACCGTCGGAGAGAAGAACCACATCCGCGCTTTTAAAGCGAGGGTCTTCCCCAATAAGCTCAACTGCCGCTTTTATAGGTGTCGAAAAATTAGTCCCGCCGTTTCCCCAACGGGTAGCTAAATCCACCCACTGCTCGGTGGTAAGGGGATTAGTTAAAGAAGTGTAGACCAAATTAGGGCGGGAGCTGTCGTAACTCTCTCCCTGGAAATAAATCACCATAAACGTACCATCCCGGCGCGAATAGAGCGTCAAAGCCGCGGCGATCAATTTCTCCAACGCCTGACGGAAATGGTTACCAGAACTAAGCGAAGCTGATAGGTCCACCAGAAAGATCTTAGACCCCTTCCCTAGCGGCAGGCGGCTTCGAAGCTTGTAGTTAAGGAGTGTTCCTTGCAGAAACTTTTGCCAGAAAAGTACCGCAAGCGCTTGGTGCCCCAACCGCGACAGCTCAGAAATAAGAGTCCGCGATATATCTCTTCCTTGCGTAACATCGAAAAGCTCCTCAGCACCTGAGAGAACCTGTTCAAGCCGGCGGCGAAAAGCCGTAGCAATCTTGCCTAGTACACGGGCAAACTTCTTAAGGTCATCCGTATGAGCCAGTACACGCCGCAACTCCTCGCGCTTATCCGCAAAGATGTTTTGCCAACCGGGGCCGGCCTCCATCCCTCGCATCAGCTCATCAAGCTCTCCTGACTCTAGGAGCCTTTGCTCTTGTTCGGCTTCGGCGAAAAGGGGTCGGATGTTTTGCGTCTGCTGCGCGAGCTTCCTTAAAAACTCGCTCACATCTTCGGATTCACCTCCCGATCCGCCCTCACCACCTTGAAGAATTTCCAACAGCCAGCGGCCGATTTCCTCGGCCATCTCTACGGCCTTGGGCTCCTTAAGCACGGTCTGGTCGCGAAACTCGTTCAACCCCAAGGAGATGAGCATATCCATAAGCTTCTTCTGAAACTGGTGGTCCTCCCAAAGTTCGTTCTCGCGGCAAACCTGCGGATTAGCTTTGTATAGGTACCGAAACAAGTCTTCCAGAAGAAATGGAAAGGCCTCCAAAAGCTCCCCCGATTCGGAAACGAGGGCAGCCAGAGAAGGCCTTGCGCGGATCCAGCGAATCCAAGCTAAAGCATCGTACAGATCCTCAAAAACAGCGTTATGCCTCTTCATCCGGATCCTCGTCCTCAGCCTCCTCTTCATCCTCGTCAGGAGGCGGTTCAAGATCGCCGAAAATCCCCTCGACAAAGAACCAGATACTCTCGACCTTCTCAGTAAATTCATTGATATTCTGTTGCTCCCATCCAGAGCGGGACTCGAGCACAAGCTCTTCAAGGCGCTCTTGGATATTGGCGATCTCGACCTTTTGCTCAAATCTATCTGCGACGTCGGCGGAGTCATCCTGAACAATCTTGAGCGCTTCCCGGGCGGCGGCGTAAAGGCGAACCGCCTCGATGTAGGATGGGAACACCACCTCAAGAATAGCCAGAAAAACCGGTTGGATTTCGGAAAGGTCGTTCCAAAAAACATGCTGGAGGGTAAGAAAGTCCTCCGGCACCACCTGCGCTCGCTGGTTCAAAAAGGCGATTGCACGAAGGGCAACGACCGTCCAACGCCAGCGGCGATCAGAAACCCAAATTTCTTCCTTGGCGAACCGTTCGCTAAGATCCCAGAGGAGTTCGTATATTTCCGGAAGAACTTCAACTTTCGCAAGATCCTCGCGAAAGCCCAAAAGCTCATCAAGCCTAACCGCCGTAGACAGTTTCTTGGGAACTTCCCTCAAGCCCAAAAGCTTAAGGAAGTTTTCCTGCTCATCAATAGGCTCCAAAAATGCCCGAAACAAAATTCGATCCCATACCTTTTCCAGGTCGAAGTGCTCGTCGGTGAAATCCGGCAGGCGGTTGGTGCCGGCGACCACGCTTATGGTCGGGCATGCCACCTCCTCATCACCGTTGGGGAAAACCCGCTGGTCGGGATTAAGGATCGGGGACATCCCTTGAATGATGGCGGGATTACCGGAGAAGATTTCATCCACCAGTGCAAAGTGCGCCGAAGGCAAGTAGCCATCGGTGTTATGGCGCGCTTTGGCTTCGCTTTGGAGAATGCGTATATCCACCGGCCCAAAAATTACATCAGGCTGGGTAAAGCGGAAGAGTTCAGTATAGAAGTAGCGGGAATCTTCAATGGAGCGGCAAAGAAGCGACAGCATCAATGACTTGGCAGTTCCAGGCTTGGAAATGAAAAGGACATTGTGCCCGCACAAAAAAGCTGCAAGAACCAGATCCACAGCCTCCTCGCGCTCAAAAAGGTACCGGCAAATTTCACTTCTAAGGCTGAGCAAACGCTGATAGGCGCCACTTTGATACACGGCGGTCAAATCATAGTCTTTCACCTTTCTACCTCCTTCTTTTAAAACTGCGTTACTTTGCAGTTTAGCACGAAAAAAACTCCGCAATGCGGAGCCCAAACAACCAGAAATTTACTTGCAATATGTGTTAAACTCTTCGCCGTAAGATTATTTCTTATCCCTGAACTTGTGAAGGGACAAGGTTCTCGAGCGTTAGCGAGAGGTTCTTACCTAAATTACAAGCAAATTCCTGGCCCTAAGAAAAGCCAAAGCCTTTCTTAGGGATCTTCCAAGAACCGGTCCTGCTCAAGTCCCGGAGTTTAGGTCACCAACATTTTACGTTGATGACCAATCTTCGAAACTCAAGAATCTCCTTTCCTCATTCAAAGTGTTCCTCAACCTCTCTAAGAAGGTTTGCCCGGTCGCCAGTCGATTTAACTACAAATCGCAGCGCCTCCGTCTCGAGCGGGTTTAGGGCGTAGTAGAGAGTTACCCCAATAGGTCCGTCTTCCGGGTCGTACTTGAAGACCTGCTTTTCATCCCCCAGCCGTCTAAAGCGGCAAATATGATGAAGCTCCTCTGCAATTGTCCCTTTAAGGGAGTGGTTACCCGCCTTATTCCCCGGGTAAGGGAAGTACAAGTAGGCGCCGGACAGATTTACAACCGCCCGCGAGATTCCCCACGGTTTATATCCCGGACCCTTTTTTGGGTCAAAGATAACCTCAAGCTCAAACCCCTGTGATGTTTCGCTAGGGAAATCATCCTTAAGCGCAGAGTTCTCCCAAATCTCCCGAGCCATCTGGGCAATTTTCAAAGCCGTGGAGCATTCAATAGAAGAGTGATGAGTGAGGTTGACTGGACCAACGTGATGTGTAGAGGGACAGAAAGATTGATCTATCCCGTCATACCTCAAGACTACATACAGAACAATAAGTCCAAAAACCGATCCCACTGCGCAAAGCAAGCTTAGAAACATCGGCGGATAGCCTCCTTTCTTCAGGATTGAGTTCTACTCTAATTAAAACACAGAAAGAACCATTCGTCAATAATTATAAGTCTTTTTACTCCGTAAAAGCCGTCTTTTCTATAAAGAAAAATAAGGGCGGTGGATCTTACGAACCACCGCCACAGATGGAAAATCAGAACCCCCCATACCCGCCGCGACCGGTAACATCAGAGAAAGCCTCGTTTTCCAAAGCCAGATCCTCTACTCGGACAATTCTTCGGGACTTGGCGATCGCAAGACCAGCAGGCACTATCGTAGGATCATAGCGCAAACAGGATCCACCTGAATCTTGCTCTCCCCCGCGCCAGCCACACCATCCAGCCGGATTGGGCGACCCTTTCCCGTTCATAAAGTAGTAACACATTGAACAGCTCATTTCTCTTCTCCTTTGCTTTTATAAGGTCAAGTTGACACTAAAAATTATAGGGTATAAATCCTAAAAAAGCAAGAGGCGTTAATCTTGGGACACCGACATCTCCCTAAGATTAACCCTTCCGGCAACCCGTGCGGCAACCTTATCACGGTAGGGATAAAACTCAAGGATCTGCCCGTCCTCAAGAAGAAAGACCCGATCGCTCCCGTAATTGTAGCCGCGGGCCAGCTTGACGTACTCCTTCATTGAATCTTCGGTTCCCCCAATCGGAACAATATACTGCGGCCGAGCGGCTCTCATCATCCGCTTGAGGTCCTCGGCATAACCGTGTCCTGAAACATGAATTTCCGGGACCTCCTCAAGATGCAAAACTTTGGCTCCCGCCTCGCGAATCTGCTCTTGAATGTTCTGAACTCGGTCTTCATTGCCGGGGATAAGATCGGAGGAGAAGATAACCAAGTCGCCCTGCCCCATCTTGAAAGTGCGGTGCTCGCCGCGGGCCATCTTCGCTAAAGCAGAGTTGGACTGTCCCTGCGAGCCCGAAACAAGAATCAACTGCTTGGATACGGGAAGCTTCTTTAGGTTGCGGTTAGGAATAACTCTCTTTTTAGGAACGGAGAGGTAGCCGAGATCACGGGCCACATTAAAGTTCTTCTCCAACGAAAGGCCCGCCAAGGTCACCTTCCGCTCCAAAGCGGCGGCCACGTCTATAGCTTGCTGAACGCGAGAAATGTCCGAGGAGAACATCGTAATAAAAACACGGCCTTTTGTCTTTTGGATTTCGCGGAAAAAAGCCTCCCCCACAATCCGCTCGGAAGGAGAAGAGCCTTCTCTCTCCGCCCGCAGCGAATCGGAAACGAGCAGAAGGACTCCCCGCCGCCCGTATTCCTCAATCCGCCCAAGCTGGGCCAACCGGCGATCCAGGGGAGTAGGATCGAGCTTAAAATCACCAGTATGAATCACCGTTCCCAAAGGAGTGCTCAAAGCAATCGCCATTGTATCTGGAATGGAGTGGGTCAATCGAATATATTCAAAGGAGAAATCACTTCCCAAGTTAAAACGCTTCCCCTCTGGCGTTTCCTTAAGATCAACCTTCTTAGGCCCGCGTTCTTTAAGCTTCTCTTTGATAAAGCCCAGCGGCAGGCGGGCCGCATAGACCGGTACTTGAATCTTCTTGAGAAAATAAGGGATTGCTCCAATATGATCCTCATGCCCATGGGTTATGATCAATGCCCTCAATTTATTCCGGTTAGCTAAGACATAGGAAAAATCAGGGATAAGAAGCCGATTCTCCTCTGCATCCTCATCGTCAGGGAACCCAATCCCGCAGTCCACAATCACCAAATCGCGAGCGGTCTCGTAGATATACATATTTTTAGTAACTTCCCCCATCCCTCCTAGAGGAATAAATTTAAGATATCTGGAAGACTGCGCTACCGTACTCCCTCTAACCGGCTTAGATTTTCTATTATTTCTCGACATTTTCACTAATTAGTTCAATTTATCAAATATTTAAATTAACTTAAGTTGGTTTTCATCCTTACTCTTCCCCTCCAGCTCTTGGGGATCCAACTCTCCCCGAAGAAGCTTAGGTAGATCGCTAAAATCTTTCTCCAGGATATTCATAACCGAGGTTGAGCGCAGCGCCGCAGCAGGGTGGTAAAGAGGAAAGAAAATCTGATCCCCTATTCGGTAGGCCCGCCCGCGGGCCTCGCCAATCGGCGTATCCTTAATAAAAATCTCCAGAGCCGAACGTCCCAAAGGAACAATAACTTCGGGGTTGATTACCTTAATCTGCTGTAAAAGATAGGGCAGACAAGCCCGAACTTCATCTTTCATCGGAGCACGGTTTTCCGGAGGACGGTGCTTAACCACGTTGGTGATGAAAACATCCGCACGTTTCATACCGCTGCGGGAGAGAAGGCGATCAAGAAGCTGGCCGGCCCGGCCGACAAAAGGACGCCCCAACTTATCCTCATGATACCCCGGACCCTCGCCGATAAACATCACTTTTGCCTCTACCCTTCCTTCACCGGGAACAGCGTGAATAGCAGTCCGCCACAGGCGGCACTTATGACACGTTCTCACCGCCCGATCAATCTGAGAAAGCAACTCCTTCTTTTTTCTCATCAGTGCATGCTAGTGTTAAGGCTCACAGACCTCCTTTCGGCCTCTGCGGGAAATATCCTAGCGGGAAGTCCTCGTCGGAAATCTGCGGTCGCGCTGGCCGTGGGCAGGACGACGGGGCTTATAGCCACCCTGACGGTAGTCGGGGGTTCTGTATCCTAGCGGTTTTCTTCCTCTACCCGACCCGCCCCGAGACGGTCCACCGCGCCGGTCACCCCCACCGCTACCTCTCCTCCGAGAATCCTCTCCACCTGAAGATTTCTCCAAAGCTTTTTTGGAGAGATTAATCCTCCCTTGCTCGTCAATTCCAACTACCTTAACCTGAAACTTATCCCCAATCTTAACAACGTCGGCGGGCTTAGAAACAAATTCGTGGGAAAGTTCGGAAACGTGAACGAGGCCCTCCCGCCCGGGAAGGATCTCTACAAAAGCGCCAAAATCAATCACCCTCTTTACGGTCCCCTCGAGAACCTCACCAACCTCCAACTTGCGAGTCAAGTCCTCCACAATCTTCTTTGCTTCCGAAACTTTCTCCTCCTCTTGACCCGTAATTGTGACGGTTCCGTCTTCCTTAACATCAATCGCCGTTCCGGTTTTCTCGATAATGCCCTTGATGACTCGGCCGCCCGGACCGATAACCTCACCGATCTTCTCAACCGGAATCTTAACCGAAATCACCTTGGGGGCATACTGGGATAATCCTCCCCGCGGCTTGCTCAAAACCTTAAGCATCTCCTCAAGAATATGAAGACGCGCTTTACGAGCCTTCTCTAAAGCCTCGGTCATAATTTTATGACTTAGCCCCTGCACTTTCACGTCCATTTGGACCGCCGTGATCCCCTTCTCGGTCCCGGCTACTTTGAAATCCATATCCCCGCACCGATCTTCAATTCCCGCAATGTCGGTAAGCACTTTCATGGCTTTCCCATCGGTAAAAAGACCCATGGCGATGCCGGAAACGGGAGCCTTGATCGGAACCCCTGCGTCCATTAGCGCCAGGGTCGAACCGCAGACCGAGGCCATCGAAGTCGAACCGTTAGAGGAAAGAACCTCAGAAACCAAACGGATCGTGTAAGGGAACTGGTCCTCGGGAGGAATCATCCGCACCAAAGATCGTTCCGCCAAGATAGAGTGGCCAATCTCGCGCCGCCGGGGCCAACCCATTCTGCCTACTTCCCCTACGGAAAACGGGGGGAAGAAATAATGATGAATAAAGCGCTTCGTTTCCTCACCGGTAGGCCCCTCAATAAGCTGCTCAAGGGATGTTGAGCCGAGG
This sequence comes from Patescibacteria group bacterium, assembly GCA_036986255.1. Classification (GTDB taxonomy): domain Bacteria; phylum Patescibacteriota; class WWE3; order 9FT-COMBO-53-11; family 9FT-COMBO-53-11; genus BTRF01. The sequence goes on from BTRF01000011.1 coordinate 10,798, forward strand.
GTGGTAATCGTAAGAACCTGAGTTTCCCCCCGCTGGAAAATAGCCGACCCGTGAGTGCGGGGCAGTATCCCCACCCGGATATACAGCGGTCGAACCTCATCAAGTTTTCGCCCGTCCGTTCTCTTCCCGTCCTTAATTACCAACTCGCGAACGGCTTCCTTGGTCAGCTCACTCAACGCTGAAGCCATGGCGGCTTTCTGATAAGTCCCCTCAAATTTCTTAAACACTTCCTCGGACAGGACCTCCACCTCATCCTGAAACTCTTCTTTGTGAGTGGTTTTCTCCACAATACTCTTAAGCTTGGCAAGAGCAAAGCTGTGTACATCCTTACGAAGCTGCTTCACTTGCTCATCCACCTCCACTGTTTTCTTCTCTGCCCCCACCTCCGCGGCCAATTCACCGATGAGTTTGGCAACTTTTTTGACAGATTGGTGACCAAACTCCACCGCTTCCAAAACAACATCCTCGGGAACTTCATCCCCCTCGCCCTCGACCATAACGATAGCCTTAGACGTACCCGAAACAACCAGACTTAAGTCTGAAAGATTTAATTCTTCTTCGGTAGGGTTGAGAATCAAGGACGGAGCCGTCTCTCCACCCGCAGTACGGCCCACCCCTGCCGCAGCCGCAGGCCCCTCCCAAGGAATTGCTGAACAAGCCAACGCGGCGGAGGCCGCTATCACTCCTAAAACTCCCGGGTCATTCTCCGAATCGACCGACAGAACCGTCACCACAACCTGCACTTCGTCTTTGTAGTCCTTGGGGAAAAGAGGGCGAATCGTACGGTCAATTACGCGGCCGGTAAGAATAGCCTCATCGGAGGGCTTTCCTTCCCGTTTTACAAAGCGGGAGCCCTTAATCCGTCCCCCCGCGTAAAGTCTCTCTATGTAATCAACGGTAAGAGGGAAAAATCCTATATCCTCCCTAGGCTGGGCCGAGGTCGCTGTGGCCAGAACCACCGTATCGCCGTAACGGGCCAGGACGGCTCCATCCGCCTGCGCAGCCAGTTCACCATATTCTAAAGAAAGGGTCCGTCCCCCCAACTTAATTTCCTTTTTAATTAATTTTCTACCAGTTTTAGCCATTTAACTTGATAGGTTAACAGGCAGAGGAGAAAGTACAGCTTACCCAACTCAGCGAGGTTTCTTTTTTCCTGATTGCCCTTAGTCGCGTCAGACGCGATTAATACTCTATTTAATACTTTACCACCTTATCACATTTACAATTGCTCTGCGACCGAAGTCTTGAAGTAGAAAGAGAATTCCCGCACCTCACTTTTCCTCCACGAGAGCCTCGAGGCTGACGGTCATGGATGAAGCGAGGAATAAGCAAACTTCCAAACCCTCGGTAGTTTACTTCGAAAGTCCCAGTTTCTTTGTAATGCCCTGGTACCGCTTCTCATCCCTTTTCCTAAGATACATGAGCAACTTCCGACGCTTATTCACTAATCCCAAAAGACCGCGCCGAGAGCTGAGATCCTTCTTATGCGTCTTGAGGTGGCCGGCCAGCTCCTGAATTCTCTTGGTCAAAAGCGCAACCTGAACCTCGGGCGAACCCGTATCGGTTTTGTGAACCGCCGCTAACTCCACCAGCTTTTTTCTCTCAGAAGGAAGGGTCTGATCTTTCTTCTCAGGCTTGGAAGAGGGCTTCGACTTGCGGGAGACGGCTGACTTCCGCTTCACGGATGTTGCTTTCTTTGCAGTTTTTTTCTTTGGCATAAATTAACCAGTCCAACTACTTAAAGTTTACCACGAGGCGATCCCCCTTCTTAAACTCAAAATTAGGTCTAACCAGAACTCCCGCCTCCTGACCCGGCCGAACTACAGACACATCTTTCTCTCCGATGCGCAACCCCCGAATACGACCGCTGTGTACCTCTTCACCATCACGGATCACTTTCACCCGGTCGCGGTACTTAATCTTCCCATTTAAAATCTTCACTCCGGCAACCAGGTCCCCGCTATGAAGAGAGAAAATGGCTTGAACTTCTGCTTCCGGCGCTTTCTTCTCTTCCTCAATCACCTTGGCCCCTTCCAAAAGCTTCTCCACCACATCCAAAAGCTCATAGATAATCGAGAAGGACCGAATTCCTACTCCCAAATCATCGGCCAGCTTCTGAGCTGAAGGAACGATCAAAACATTAAACCCTAAAACCAACCCCCGAGCGGAAGAAGCCAGCCGCACATCCGCATCCCCTATCGGCCCAATACCCTTTAGAAGAAGGTCTACCTTTTTATCGCCAACTTCCAACTTGCCCAATGCGGCCGAAACGGCCTCCAACGAACCTCTGGTATCGGTGCGGAGAATGAGGTTCAACCCCGGAATTTCCGGCTGGTCTTCGGCTGGGGCACGAAGCAGGCCGGAGGGAGGTGGCGGAGCAGGGTGCCGTCCGGCACCCGACGGAACCGTACCTTCCCCTCCAACCACTCCTCCAATAGGAGGAACATCCGAGAATCCCAAGACCTGAGCAGGAGCCCCCGGACCAACCTCGCTCAACCGGTGCCCGCGATCGTCAGTCAGTGCTTTAACCTTGCCCTGACTGTCTGCGGCAAAGATCCGATCCCCAATCCTGAGAGTACCTCTCTTAATGATCAGCGTTGCTAAGGGCCCCTGACGAGAAGAAAGAAGCGCCTCGATAACCACCGCCTCCAAATTCCCTTGGGGATCGGCCTTAAGCTCCAATAGATCCGCCACGAGCCCAAGCATCTCCAAGAGCTCAGGAATGCCCCGACCGGTCTTGGCCGAGACCGGAACAATAGGAGTATCACCGCCCTGATCTTCCGGCACCACCCCTTCCTTAGCTAGCTGACCTTGAACCCGGGCAAGCGCCTCGGATGAAGCCAGATCCATCTTATTAAGGACTACCACCAAAGGAATTTTGGCCGCTTTAGCATGCGCCAAGGCCTCCAGCGTCTGCGGCTTCACCCCGTCATCAGCCGCCACCACCAAAACAGCGATATCGGCCACCCTCGCCCCGCGTTCCCGCATTTTGGAAAAGGCGGCATGGCCGGGGGTGTCAATAAAGGTGACTTTCCTGGGCGCTTGCTTTTTGTCTCTCGCCGCTATCTCAACTTGGTAAGCCCCAATGCTTTGGGTAATTCCGCCGGCTTCTTTGGCTGCTACGCGACTCTTGCGGATGGTGTCTAAAAGGGTAGTTTTACCGTGGTCAATGTGGCCTAAAACAACCACGACGGGGGGGCGGGGCGGTTGGTCGGGTGACTTCCTACTCTTGGTTGTACGATCCTTCGATTTAGTTGGCATCTATCAATGGAAACGAGGATCCGGGCAGCCATAGCCTAATCCCGGGATTTCCCGTCTTCCTTCTTCTTCCTCTTTGACTTTTGTGGCTCTTGAGGTTTTTTGTCGGTAGCATCTTTCGTTTCTTTTGTTTCCCCTGTCTTAACTCCTAGCTCCCCCACCCCTTTTTTAATTGCGGCGATTGCTTTGGGACCCAAACCCTTGATTCCTTGAAGCTCCTCTATCGTCTTCTGCCTAAGCTGATCGGACGCTTCAATCCCCGCAGCCACGAGCACTTTTATCACGCGGGGAGGAAGACCAAGACCTACCAACTCGACGCCCTTGGTCCCTTCCGCAAAAACCGTCCCGGCCCCTTTAATATCTATCCGCCAACCAGTAAGCTTAGCCGCTAATCGAACGTTCTGCCCATCCTTGCCGATCGCCAAAGAAAGCTGATCTTCAGGGACTTCCACCGTGGCGGTATGGCTTTTCTTCTTGAGTTTGACATCCAAAACTTTGGCGGGGGAGAGAGCAGCAGCAACGAAGAGGGCCTCATCGGGAGAGTAAGGGATAATATCCACCTTTTCTTCCCCTAATTCCCGGGTAACCGCTTGAACCCGCACACCGCGCTGACCGACGCAAGACCCCACTGGATCGATTCGCTCCTCGCTTGAAGAAACAGCCATTTTAGTCCGGCGTCCAGCCTCACGAGCGATCACTTCAATCTTCACCACTCCTTGGTGAATCTCCGGAACCTCCAGCGCAAAAAGCTCCTTGACTAAACCCGGGTCGGCGCGGGAGAGAAGTATCTCGGGACCCCGCTGCCCCTCCTTGACCTCCTTGACCAGAGCTTTAACCCGCTGACCAGCTTTATACTGATCTCCGGGAATCAGCTCCGAGGGGGGCAAGATGCCCTGGGTTCTTCCTAAATCGATGTACACCACCCCTTTATCCACTCGAAAGACATAACCGGAAACGATACTCCCCACCTTCTCCTCAAATTCGGAGCGGATCGCCTGCTTTTCCTCTTCCCTAATGGTCTGAAGGATAACCTGCTTGGCCGTCTGGGCTGCAATCCGGCCGAACCCCGGAGGGGTCACATCCTTGCCCCCGTCATAAATCTTGGCCTCACCCGTCTCCATATCCAGCTTAACTTCAACCTCTTCCCCTGCCGTATCGGCATAATCCTTCCGATAGGCCGCCGCCAGAGCTTGCTTCACGCCCTCAACTACCGCCTCGGGGGAAACTCCCCGCTCGGCGGCGAGCTGATTTATTGCCGCTGAAAATTCTGTTATGCTCATTTTAGTTGTAAGTTGCAAGTTTCATGTTGCAAGTTGCGTCCTTGTAGACTTGATTAGTCCACTTAGAAGTCTACCAGTCTCCTCGCGTAAATGCACTAAAAAACTCAAATTATTGTCGGGAATGTACCCTAAACGATGAGAGAAATCGAGAAAATACTCAAGTTCTGTTAAAGATCCGCGCGCAATGTTGTAGAACCTACGCTGCTCATCATCGCTAGGACTCGCGGAACCTTCCGCAATATTCGCAGGCATCGAAAGCGCGGCCCGCCGCATCTGCGAAGTGATCCCGTATACCTCCTCTTTAGGAAACATTCTGGTAACGCGGTAAATCTCAAAAGCTAATTCATCCGCCTTCTTCCAAACATCAAGTTTTCTAAACGCTTTTTCTTCCTGCACTCTTTACTTCGCCTCCGCAGATAGCCGAGGAACAAACAAACTTCCAACCCGAAGGGCGGAAAGCCAAGGGGTCCCAGGCCCTCGGTGGCCTACTTGCAGCTTCGCAACCTGCAACTTTGCAACTTTTGTTGGTTACCCCAACAAAAATGGCGGGCCAAACCCACCCACCGTGCCTTTAGTGTAACCTTTCCACAAGAAACCGTCAAGAAAAGTTCCCTATAAAACAAGGAAAATAATTCCGTCAGCAGTTGCGCGAAGGACGGGATCTTTCAATCCCTATCTTCGCTTCTCAAGCTGCGGAGCCAAGCTCCGTCAGCAGTTGCGCGAAGGACGGGATCTTTCAATCCCTATCTTCGCT
>BTRF01000012.1:0-15332 GCA_036986255.1 Patescibacteria group bacterium
CCGGTCGAGCTTCCCCATGTTGCGAAATACAAACCTATGGAGACCGGCGAATCCCCCTTGGCGGCGATTAAGAGTTGGGTGAAGGTCCCCTGTCCCTCATGTGGTAAGCAGGCGAGAAGGGAGACTGATACGATGCCGAACTGGGCCGGGTCTTCCTGGTACTTCCTGGCCTACACCTTCTGGCACAAGGTCAAAAATCAGGAGGCAAAAAGCAAAAAGCAGAAAGGGAATATCTTCAAGACGTACCAGAGTTTGGTCGACGCTTGGATGCCGGTGGACTGGTACAACGGGGGGATGGAACATACGAACCTCCACCTCCTGTATTCGCGCTTTTGGTACAAGTTTCTCTATGATCTAAAGCTCGTTCCCGCTCCCGAACCGTACGCTCGCCGCACTTCCCACGGCGTGGTCTTGGGCCCCGATGGGCAGAAGATGAGCAAATCCCGTGGAAATGTCATCAATCCGGATGAGGTAATAGAGGAGTTTGGGGCGGACACCTTCCGGATGTATGAGGCCTTCATGGGCCCGTTTGAGCAGACGATCCCGTGGGACCCGCGGGGGGTCTTGGGGGTGCGGCGTTTCCTGGATAAGGTTTGGCGGGCGCACCATAAGCTAACCGCAAACAGCAAACAGCAAACAGCCAGAAGCCGTATGCCCTCAGCCGTCCGCCGTAAGCTGCATCAGTTGATTAAGAAGGTGGAGGGGGATACTCTGGCGATGAAGTTCAACACCTCGGTGGCTGTCATGATGGGGTTCATAAATGAGTTGTCAGATGCTAGGTTTCAGTTGTCAGAAAGGGACTGGAAAACGTTTCTTAAGGTGCTTGCTCCGTACGCTCCCCATCTGAGCGAGGAGCTTTGGCACTCCTTGGGCGAGAGTGAGAGCGTTCACGTCCAACCTTGGCCAAAGTACGACCCGAAATTGATCGCCGAAGAGGCGGTTACCATCATCATCCAGGTGGATGGCAAGCTTCGCGGAAAGCTAGAGGTGGCGAGAGGGACGAAAGAGGCCGATGTGATTGAAAAAGGGCGAAGTTTGGAGAATGTCAAACCCCATCTTTACGGGAGAAAACTTGCAAAAACCATTTTTATACCCGATAATCTAGTTAACTTCGTCACGCGTTGAAGAGCGTAGTTGACAGGTAGTAGTCGGTAGTGACCGGTTGCATGCTACTTAAACCTGGCGTTTGAGAAATCCCTGCTGAGTAGTTTATCGATAAGTTCGATGATAAAAGATTTGTTAGAAAGACATAAGCAGGGTCTGATAGCAGTGTTATCAGGAGTGATCTTACTGGGTTCCGGAGTTTCTTTGGGAGTGGGACTCATTGAAGCCCGTAAAGCTCCTGATCTAATCCAGTCTTTTGGGTTAGAGGAACCCAGTCTTCTTCCCGTTGAACCCTCGAAATCGAAGATTAATCTCAATAAATCATCTTCAACCGAACTGGAGTTCTTATCCGGTATCGGTCCGGCTAAGGCCCGGGCGATTGTGGACTATCGGGAGAGTTACGGCCCTTTTAAGACTACGGCAGAGATTATGAATGTTTCCGGTATCGGTCCCCAGACTTACGAGAAAATCAAGAGCGGAATTGTGGTGGAGTGACGGGAGGAACCGATGTGGTTGAGCTGGCTTGACGGTGTTAGGGAAGCGGTGGCCACTTTGGTTAGAGAGAGCCTTCCCGAGCCGCAGGCCTCTCTTCTTTTGGGGATTATGATGGGGGTGAAGTCCGGCCTCCCCTCCGGTTTTTATGAAGCTCTTCGGGTTACCGGAACGATTCACGTCGTAGTTGTCTCCGGGTACAACATCTCCGTGCTGATTAACACGCTGGCGCGGGGGTTGATCTGGGTTCCTCTGAAGCTCCGTCTCGTTTTAACGGTCATTTTTATCTTCCTGTTTGTGATGCTGGTGGGTCCGGAAGCTCCGGTAGTGAGAGCGGCGATAATGGGAACTATTGCCCTTCTAGGAACGGTGTTGGGGCGCCAGAATGACGCGATGCGGCTGTTCTTGGTATCGGTAGTGTTGATGCTCATTATTAAGCCGGAATGGGCGGGGGAGCTGAGTTTTCAGCTTTCTTTTCTGGCTACCTTGGGATTGATCGTGGTGTTTCCCCTGTTGGATCGGTTGATCCCCGGTAAGGGGGCCTTTTTGCGCGAGGATCTGTTGACAACCCTGTCTGCCCAAGTGTTGGTTTGGCCTCTGATTGCCTTTACTTTTGGGCAGATTTCCCTGCTTTCCCCGTTGGTAAACGCCCTTCTTCTTTGGACGGTACCCTTTATTACATATTTAGGCTTGGTTACAGTCACAGTGGGTGTGTTTATCAGACAGATAGGGTGGTTGTTAATGATCCCCGTGCGAGTACTTTTAGACTACTTTATCTGGATTACAGAGCTCTTCTCCTCCCTAAAGATGGGTTATTTTGAGGTTTCGGTGTTCTCCGTACTGGCGCTGGCCTTTTATTTTGTGGTTTTAGGAGGTAGTTTATGGTTCCTATCCCAAATATCAGCAGAAAAACGAGAAATAGAGTAATTTTTGGCCTTTTACTGGGTACTTTAACTGTCCTTGGGTGGGCTTTGATCCCCCGCTTAGCGACTCAGCTATCTGGAGAAAACACCCTTTTGGTCCGTTTTTACGATGTTGGGCAGGGGGATGCAATTTTGATCCAGAAGGGTGTTACTCAGATCCTGATAGACGGAGGGCCGAATGAAGAGGTTTTGACTTATTTGGGGCGGGATTTACTCCCGTGGGATCGGAAAATTGAGCTTTTGGTTCTTACTCACCCTCATGCGGATCACTTAACGGGCCTCCTCGCTGTTTTGGAACGATATCAAGTCGAACGGGTTCTTTACTATCCCAGCGTTTATGATACCCGCGGCTATGAAAAATTTTTGGAGAAGGTTAAAAATGAAGGTGCGCAAGTCCTGCAGGCGGTTCGCGGGGGCCGGTTGAGGGTGGGTGAGATCTCTTTGCAGATTCTTTGGCCAACTGCTAACTATCGCGACGAAAATGTGAATAATGAGTCCGTGGCGCTCTTGATGGGTTACGGCGATTTTGAGACTCTTTTACTGGGTGACGCAGAATTGGGTGTGCAGTTTAAAATGGCTTTTATCAATACTGATGTTGAAGTGATAAAAATGGCTCACCACGGGTCCAAGAACGGAGCTTACGAATCCCTTTTGCGAACGGCTTCGCCGGAGCTGGCCGTGATTTCGGTAGGGGCTAAAAACAGCTATGGCCACCCCCATTCGAGCACGCTTAACCTGTTGCGCCGCTTGGGAATCCCCTTTCTAAGGACCGATTTGAGCGGAACCGTCACCGTCAGGAGTGACGGGCGTAATTTTTGGTATTCTACCAGAAGGTAGAACTAACCCGGCAGGGTTTGCTAATTATGGATGCTCAAATGCGCTAAACTTTAAGTTGTAATGGTGTTCAAGTCCGAAATCAAAAGAGCGGTCAAAAAAGCCGTAAAGGAACTCTATCAGATTGAAGTTGATCCCGTTTTGGAGCACCCCGCTCAAGATTCCTACGGGGATTACTCTACCAATGTGGCGATGGTTTTAGCCAGGCAGGTGAAGACAGATCCTCTGGAGGTTGCTCGCCGGTTAGCAGAAGCAATCAACGGTTACCAACTGGCGATTTTGGAATCTATCGAGGCCGCTCCTCCGGGGTTTGTAAACTTTCGGCTTGCAAAAGAGGCACTATTGGGGGAGCTGAACTGTATTAATCGGAAGGGGGAGCGATTTGGAGAATCGGTTGTAGGGAAAGGGAAAACCGTTCTAATTGACTACTCGTCTCCGAATGTAGCCAAGCCCTTCGGGATTGGGCACCTCCGTTCGACCATCGTCGGGCAGGCCTTGTACAACCTTTACTCTTTTGCCGGATACCGGACGATTGGGGAGAACTTCCTTGGGGATTGGGGGACTCAGTTTGGCAAGCTGATCTACGCCCTTAAGACCTGGGGGGATGAGAAGGAGCTGGATGCGTCCGAAAGGCCCATCAATATCTTGGAGGATCTCTACGTGCGCTTCCAGCGGGAGGCCGAAAAGGATTCCCGTCTGGAGGAAGAAGGACGATTCTGGTTCAAGAAGCTGGAGGAGGGAGATAAGGAAGCCCGGCGAATCTGGAAGAAGTTGAAGAATTGGTCTTTGGCTGAGTTTGAAAAGACCTACCGGCTTTTGGGAGTCAAGATTGATCGGACTACGGGAGAGAGCGTTTATGCCGATCGCGCTTCCGAGGTGATTGCGGACGCCGGAAAGAAGGGGATTGCGGTTGAGTCCGAAGGGGCTTTGGTGATTTTCTTCCCTGAGAAAGAGGGCCTTCCTCCTCTAATCCTGAGGAAAAGCGACGGAGCCACGACCTACGAATCTAGAGATTTAGCTACGATCAAGGCCCGAAAAGAGAAATTCAAGCCGGGTTTGGTCCTCTACGAGGTGGGAGCCGATCAGACCCTCCATTTTAAGCAGCTTTTTCTTGCGGCGCAGATGCTCGGTTACGCTAAGCCGGGGGAGCTGGTCCATGTTGCCCACGGACTTTATCGTTTTGCCGAGGGCAAGATGTCCACGCGGTTGGGCCGCACTATTCATTTGGAAGATGTGTTGAGCGAGGCGGTCGAGCGGGCTCGGAAGTTGGTAGAGTGCTCGCTTACGGGCGATTCCCTGTCCAAAAAAGAGGTTGATGAGATCGCCCGAGCTGTGGGAATTGGGGCGGTTAAGTACAACGATCTATCGCAACACTATACTTCCGAGGTTGTTTTCGACTGGGAGAAAATCTTAAATCTTCAGGGTAATAGCGCCCCCTATCTACAGTACACATACGCTAGAGCAGTAAGCGTGCTTGAAAAAGCACGCGGAGAACAGCGAACAGCGAACAGCGAACAGTTGGCCGTTAGCCGTAAGCCGTTAGCCGTTAGCGAAGCGGAAGCCCCGTTGCTGCGCTGGCTCTACCGCTTCCCCGAAATTGTGGAGGAGGCCGTGAAAGTCAACTCGCCCAATTTGATCTGCAACTTCCTTTTTGAGCTCGCGCGGCGCTTCAACGCTTTTTATGCGGAGCTGCCTATTATTAAGGCGGAGAATGAACAGACCAAACGCCTGAGGCTGGCGATTACGGCGGCGACGGGGCAAACCATCAAGAACGGTTTAACGCTTTTGGGGATCAGCGCTCCCGAGAAGCTTTGAGGGTGGGGAGTTGGGGAATTTTAGGTGTGTTATTCTAAAACCGATGTTTGAGCGGACGGTTGTGGTTTTCAAGCCGGATTCAGTGGGAAGGGGCCTCGTGGGGGAGGTTTTATCCCGTTTTGAGCGGGCTGGCCTGCGGATCGTGGGTTCCAAGACGGTTACCGTTACCGAAGGATTTGTCGCTAAGCACTACCCCGATAAAGTTGATTTTCTTCGGTCCATGGGGATGAAAACCCTGGAAAATTATGCCGAGTACGGGCTTGATCCTCTGAAGGAGTTGGGAACCGATGATCCCGTGAAGATTGGACGCCGGATCCGCCGCTGGAATATGGAGTTTCTCTCCCGCGGATCCGTGATTGCCTTTGTCTTGGAGGGCAATCATGCCGTTAAGAACGTGCGCCGTTTGGTGGGCAAGACGATTCCTACTACGGCGGAGTCAGGAACGATCCGCGGCGACTACTCTGTGGATTCTTCCATTTTGGCCAACCGGGAAAAGCGGGCTGTGCACAACCTCGTTCACGCCTCCGGTACGGTCGAAGAGGCCCAAGAAGAGATTAAGCTCTGGTTTAAACCAAGCGAGCTCGTCTAACTCCTAATTTCTGGACCTTTAATGAGGTCTGGGAGTCTATAGGAGATTATTGGCGGAGGGCGGCGGTGATGATCATCCGGTTAAGGGCTAGCCCCGGAGGGTCGCAGGTTTGCAGGGTTAGATAGGGAGTGGGAAAGGTTCTAACTAGGGGTTCCAAGTTGAAGTCGCGAACGACCTCCTTATTGGTGACATAGTAATCAAAACGTTCACCCTTGTAGAAAACGACGATGCGGTCTCCTTTTTCAAGCTTGCGGAGGAGGTTAAAAACGCTGGCATAGGGGCCATAGTTCCAGAAATCGAGGGAGGAATGGGCAAAGAGATAGCTGTTTCCGGCCTGTCCCGGCTTGACCGTGTAGCGGGCGTGGGCGACGCCTTTGTCCAGAGCGGCAAGATAGGCCTTTTTGTCGCCCACCGGCACATCCTCAATGACCGGCGCGTTGACGCCGATCTTTTCGATGATGATGCCAAACTGTGTGGATTTGGGGGTAACCTTTAAGGGGGTGGGCTGCTTGAGCAGAGCCGCAAAGGGACTTTCGTTGGAAGGCTGGGGGGGTTCCTTCACTTCATCGACGGTGAACTCCTGCCCGCGCAGGTTCCAGTAGGCATAAAGGGCCTCCTGCCGAGCAACCTCCCAGAAGGCGGAGAGGAAATAGACGATCGCTCCCAGGATGATGATATTTGAGAGCGTTCGAACGGCGATGAATCTCCAGTCCATTTTTTTGAGCTTTTCAAGCATATTTTTGATTGCTGACCTATCGTCTATAAGCTTCAGCGAAGGGTGGTACCCCCGGCAGGAATCGAACCTGCATCTTAGGTTTAGGAAACCCACACTCTATCCGTTGAGCTACGGGGGCAGATCAGTTAGAATTATAGCGTACCCGAGGATAAAGTTCTTGATCGTTCGGGGAGGACACGATTCTTGCGGAATCGTTAGCTCCCCGGACTCGCTTCGCTCGTCGGGGAGTAGGTCATCGGTAGACCGCTCGACTCGGGTTCGAGAGGCAGAGGGTTCAATTCCCTCCTCCCCGACCACCTAAGGGTTAGACCCTGGCTTTGGGAAACTTTGGTAATATAAAAGCTATGCGAAAGCCCCTGCGGCAAAAATTCCTCTTCGTCCTTCGCGAAGTTTTTTCCGATGCCCTCTACACGGTAGTTGCAGTAAGCTTGGCCGTAAACCTGTTAATCATCTACTATTTTATCCTTCTCCAAACCACTACCCTGAAGGTTTTTCTCCAGTCCAATAGTGCCTTTTACAATGTTACAGTGCTCGCTTCTACGGTTTTGATCAGTATTTTGTTTGGTTTAGCCGCAAGCTTTTTGGCCTACCAGTGGCGATTGCGAAAAGTGGATCGAAGCTTGTCGGCAGAGAGTTCAAGCGAGGGGATTTTGGGAGGAGTGTTTGGGGCCATCTCAAGCGGCTGTCCCGTTTGCGGGGCTTGGCTGGTTTCGGCCTTGGGGATTGGCGGGGGATTGGCGGCCTTTCCCTTCCAAGGGTTGGAGCTGAAGGGTCTGGCGCTGATCTTTCTGGGTTGGTCGGTTTATTCAAGTACGGAGGCAATTTACAACCAGAAGAAGAAGATCTGCCCGCCACCCAAAACCCGTTGGGCGAAGTACCTCCCCTATGCGGCCGCTTTGGCTGCCATTGGGCTGCTTTTTGCCTTGCCGATCTTGTCCACCAAATATGATTGGAAGATCTCTTTTCAATCCGGAAAACAGAATCCCGCCGTCTCTAAAAACCAGATAGCCACGAGCTCCTCCTCCCTCCTTTCGGCTATCCTGCCTTCAGAGGGATACACGATCAACGCTTCATATGGAGATATCGGTCCCGGGATGCTGGAATCCGGAGTTATCGATCTGAACAAGTTCAAGCAGATTTACGAGCGGTCGGGACAGCCCTTGACCAAAGAGCAGCTCATGATTTTGACCAAAGGTTCCGACGAGAAAATTACCATTACCCAGGACAATGCCTACTTTTTGATCAACGTCCTTTGGGCCTTCGGTCTGGCAAATAAAAACCCCATTTTGGAAGAAGGTCCTTTGATGAAATACGGCGGGTTGAGCGGGATAGGCGGGTTTGCTTCCACGGGGGGTTGGTCGTTGGGGAAATCTAAAGCCACGGACTACTACTCCAAATCTTCCTTAGTCGTTTTGGATAGCAATCAGCAGAAGGAGTTGGAGGATTTTGCCTACAACAGCTACCGGCCCTGCTGCAACAACTCCACCGCTTTTGCAGACTGCAACCACGGGATGGCGGCCTTGGGGCTCGGTGAGATTATGGCCGGTCAGGGGGCTTCGGCGGACGAGATCTTTGCGGCCCAGAAATACTTTAATTCTTTCTGGTTCCCCCAGCAGTATCTGGACTTGGCAAAGTATTTTGAAGTTCAGGAAGGGAAGAGTTGGGCCGAAGTCGATCCGCGGGTAGTGATGGGTGAAGAGTACTCCACGGCCAGTGGGTGGACTCGAGTTCGGAACTGGCTGGAAGCTAATGACGCCGTGGAAGAAGTTCCATCTTCGGGCGGCGGCTGCGGTGTGTGATGCAGTACGATTGAACCCCGTGGATTGGGTTTTTATGGTCTAGCGTATATGAACATATAAAGTGGATTCGGATGCAGACGGTTTAAAGGATCCTGATAAATGAAGAAATAATCATGAAAAAAGATACATCTCACAACCACCCCTCTCACTCTTGCGGTAAAGAGTGCTTGGCCTGTCAGGGCGAGCGGCTAGCCGTCACCTCCGGTTCGAAAATGGAGGCCAAGCAGTACGAGTACTCTTTGGATAAGAAGCTCCGCCATCGGGAGCATCGGCCCGCCCAAGGCGATGCTCAGGAAATGAGCCACACTGATCACGAGGCGGCCATGAATAGTCCCCAGATGGCTAAGGAGATGGAGAAGGATATGCGGAAAAGATTTTGGGCGGCCCTTATTTTAACCATCCCCATCCTCCTCTATTCCCCGCTGGCTACTAATGTTTTTAAGATCACTTTGTCCAGTCCTATCCCCGTCAATTGGCTTCTCCTGATCCTAACCACGCCGGTGGTTTTCTGGGTGGGGTCGATCTTTATCATGGGGGCCTACCGCTCTTTAAGGAAGAGAACGCTGAATATGTCCGTCCTAGTCTCGACCGGGGTTCTGGCAGCGTATATTTTCAGCGTTTTCAGCACTCTGCTGGGCGGCGAAGAGACATTCTATGAGGCCGCGACGATGCTGGTTACTTTCGTTCTCTTCGGCCATTGGATGGAGATGAAATCGCGGCGGGGAACCTCCGACGCTTTGAGGGCCTTATTTGACTTAGTTCCTCCAAAAGCGATTGTGATTCGGTCCGGCAAGGAGATTACTGTCCCTACTTCTGAGATTCAACTTGATGATGTAGTGCTGGTCAAGCCCGGGGATAAAATTCCGGTGGACGGTCAAATCATCGAGGGGGAGACCACGATTGATGAATCGCTCGTGACTGGCGAATCCCTTCCGGTTTTTAAGAAGGTAGGGGAGAGAGTCATTGGAGGGTCAATCAACAAAACCGGCTCGGTGAAGTTTAAGGTGACTCAGGTCGGGAGCGATACGGCGCTGGCGCAGATCATCAAATTGGTTGAGAAGGCCCAGAACTCCAAAGCCCCGGGGCAGAGGATTGCGGACCGCTTCGCCGGCTACTTGGTGGTAGTGGCGGTGGCGGTGGGAATCGCCACCTTCCTGGGTTGGTATCTGGTGGCGGGGTGGGCCTTGGTGGGTGCTTTAACTTTTGCTATTTCGGCGGTGGTGATCGCCTGCCCGGATGCTTTGGGGCTGGCAACGCCCACGGCTGTGGCGGTGGGTACGGGGATTGGGGCTCGGTACAACATCCTGATTAAAGACGCCGCCACTTTGGAGCAGGCCTCTAAGATTCAGGCGATCGTTTTGGATAAAACCGGCACCTTGACGGAAGGCCGCCCGTCCGTCAACGACGCCGTTCCTGTTAAGGGAGTTCCTCTGCGGGATCTTCTTTACTTTTCCGGTTCGGCCCAGAAACTGTCCAACCACCCCCTCAGCGAAGCGATCATTCGAGAAGTTAAAAAGCGCCGAATCCCGCTATCAAAAAAAGTGAGTGATTTTGAGGCGGTCGCCGGTCATGGAGTGAGGGCCAAGGTAGACGGCCGGTGGGTTTCGGTAGGCACGACTCGATTTATGGAGCAGGAAAAAGTAGACCCCCTTCCCATAAAAGATCAGGTCGATCGGCTTCTTAAGGAGGGAAAGAGCGTTAGTCTCGTCTCTTTGGACAGGAAGGTGATCGGGGTGATCTCCGCTTCCGACGAGATCAAGAAAACGGCCCGGTCCGCTATTCAAGGGTTGGAGAAGCTGGGGATTGAGACGGCTATGATCACTGGCGACCACCGGGAGGTTGCCGAAAATGTAGCTGGGAAGATCGGCGTGGGAAGGGTTTTTGCAGAGGTTCTCCCGGAGGAAAAGGCCGGGTACGTCCAAAAACTGCAGAAGGAAGGCAAGTTTGTCGCAATGGTGGGGGATGGGATCAACGATGCCCCGGCCCTTGCTCAAGCCGATATTGGGATTGCGATTGGGGCCGGTACAGATGTGGCGATTGAGGCGGCGAACATTGTGCTGATGAAGTCCGATCCGGCCGATATCTTGAGGGCGATCGAACTATCCAAGGCTACCGTGCGGAAGATGAAGCAGAACCTCTTCTGGGCGGCGATCTACAATGTCCTGGCCATTCCAGTGGCCGCAGGCGTTTTCTACAACTCCCTGGGCTGGTTTCTGAGGCCGGAGATCTCGGCGCTTCTGATGTCCGTTTCTTCTATTATCGTAGCTACGAATGCGGTTCTCCTCAAGCGCATCGAGCCGAAGCTGAGGGAGATTTAGAGGTACGAAGTATGAGGGATGAGGTTAGAGATCAGAGATCGGAGAACAGAGAGCAGGGAATAGGGGGAGCAGAACAAGCACCTTAACCCTTAGGGTTAAGACTCCTTTAAGATCCTAATTTCTAAGCTCTAAGTTCTAATTACTACTAGCACCAACCCTTGGGCTTGATTAGAGATTGACGGTATTGTATAATCCTTACTGTAAAACCCCATATAGGGGGGTTTGATATAATCTTAACGTAGGAGCATTTTACGATGACTGATAAATCAACCGAAATTATCAAAAAATCTTTTCCCATTCGGGGAATGCACTGCGCCAGCTGTGTAAAAACGATCGAGAAGGCGCTCTTAAAGACTGCCGGGGTGCGCTCGGCCTCGGTGAATTTTGCTTCCGAGGTGGCTCTAATCGAGTTCGATGAGAAGGCCGTTTCGGAAGCGGAGCTGGCCGAAGCGGTCTCCTCAGCCGGATACAAGCTGGTGGTTGAGTCTGCTCCCTCGGGCGGGAAGAATATTGAAATGGCTTCCTTGAAAGTAGTGGGAATGGACTCTCCCCACTGTGCCATGGTGGTGGGGGAGGCAATTAAGAAACTTCCGGGAATTCAAAATGCGGATATTGATTTTCCTACCTGCCGGGTGAAGGTGGCTTTTGATCGGTCTAAGACGGATTTGTCCCAGATCACTCAGGTCATCACGGATGCGGGCTACCACCCGATAAAGGAGGAGGGGGAGACCGAGGATATTTTGGATCGGGAGAAGGCCGAACGCGAACGGCAGGTCAAAACTTTGAAGTCTAAGCTTTGGGTAGGGGGAATCCTCTCGCTGATAGTGTTTTTGGGGAGCTTTCCGGAGTGGTTCCCGTTTGTTCCGGGGATTTTGACTAATTATTGGATTTTGCTGATCCTTGCCACCCCGGTTCAATTCTGGGTCGGCCGGGAATTTTACAGCGGTTTAAAGCTTCTGGTAAAGTACCGCACCGCCGATATGAACACCCTGATTGCCATCGGCACTCTAGCGGCCTATTTTTACAGTGCAGCCGTGACGATTTTCCCCGGCTTTTTCGCTCAGGGAGGGGTGGCTCCGGAGATTTACTTTGATACCTCAGCGATCATTATTGTTCTGATCCTGCTTGGGAAATACTTTGAGGTGCTTATGAAGGGAAGGGCGAGCGAAGCGATCAAGAAGCTGGTCGGTCTTCAGCCCAAGACGGCCAAGGTTCTTCGGGACGGGGAGGAAGTCGAAATTTCTATCGAAGAAGTTAAAGTCGGCGATCGGCTGATTGTGCGGCCCGGCGAAAAAATCCCCGTGGACGGGAAGATTGTGGAGGGCGAGTCCGAGATTGACGAGTCTATGGTAACGGGCGAATCTATGCCCGTCCATAAAGGGCCGGGGGAGCCTGTTATCGGGAGCACGATCAATAAATTCGGTACTTTTACTTTTGAGGCCACCAAGGTAGGGAAGGATACGGTTCTGGCGCAGATCATTAAGTTGGTGGAGGAAGCCCAGGGGTCGAAGGCGCCAATCCAGCGGTTGGCGGATGTGGTCTCTTCTTACTTTGTCCCCGTGGTAATTGTGATTGCCATTTTGACCTTCATCGTTTGGTATCTCTTCGGTCCGGTTCCGGCCTTTAGCTTCGCTTTGGTCAACTTTGTGGCGGTTTTGATTATCGCCTGCCCTTGTGCTTTGGGGCTGGCCACGCCTATGGCGATCATGGTTTCTTCCGGCAGCGCCGCTACAAAAGGGATCTTGATCAAGGACGCTACGTCGCTGGAGATTGCCAATAAGATTGATGCCGTGATCTTGGACAAGACCGGCACTCTGACTAAAGGAAAACCCCAGCTGACTAATATTTTGGCTTTTGGCAAGGGGAAAGAGGCGGATGTTCTCGCTCTGGCCGCCTCTTTGGAGCAGGGATCCGAGCACTCTTTGGCCCAAGCTATTTTGGAAGGGGCTAAGAAGGAGAAGGCGAAGCTGCATAAATTGGAGGGCTTTAAAGCGATTTCAGGAAAGGGAGTGCGGGGGACCCTGCGGATGGGAGGCCGGAAGAAGAAGGCCTACCTGGGAAACGATACCCTGATGGTAGAAAAAGGTTTGGACCTCGCTCCTTACCGGGAGCGAATAGAGAGGTTGGAGGCGGAGGGGAAAACGGTGATGGTTTTGGCGATGGACGGTGAGGTCAAAGGCGCCATTGCCGTGGCCGATGTTTTGAAGAAGGAGGCCCCCGCGGCGGTAGAGGTTTTGCAGAGGGAGGGCGTGGAGGTGTGGATGATCACGGGGGATAATCAGCGCACGGCCGAGGCGATCGCCCGAGAGGTGGGGATCAAGAATGTAATGAGCCAGGTTCTGCCGGATAGGAAGGCCGAGAAGGTGCGGGAGCTTCAAGAGCTCGGCAAGGTTGTGGCGATGGTAGGGGACGGGATCAACGACGCTCCGGCCTTAACCCAGGCTGATATTGGAATCGCGATGGGCGAGGGGACCGATGTGGCGATGGAGTCCGCCAATATAACCCTGATGAGAGGGGACCTGCGCCTCGTTTCGGATGTGATTGGGATTTCAAGGAAAACCATGCGGATTATCAAACAAAACCTCTTCTGGGCCTTCTTCTACAACTCCGCCTTTATTCCCCTTGCGGCAGGGGCTTTGTATCCGTTCTTTGGGATTCTGCTTAACCCCATCTTCGCCGCCGCGGCGATGGCCTTCTCATCTGTATCGGTGGTTTTGAACTCCCTGCGGCTGAAGTCAGTCAGTGGCTAGTCAGAGATCAGAGATCAGGGAACAGGGGGAGCAGAACAACCACCCCAACCCTAAGGGTTGATTTGCTATCCACTAGTCGCTATTCACTAGCCACTAGTTGTCATTTGCTTTTAGCTCCCACCCATCCAACCCTTAGGGTTGGTTTTCTTTGATAGTACTCCAAGAGT
Organism: Patescibacteria group bacterium; assembly: GCA_036986255.1. Lineage (GTDB taxonomy): Bacteria > Patescibacteriota > WWE3 > 9FT-COMBO-53-11 > 9FT-COMBO-53-11 > BTRF01. The sequence goes on from BTRF01000012.1 coordinate 13,528, forward strand.
GCGGCCCTTCGCTGTCGCTCAGGTTGCAATTTGCTTCTGCAATTGGGGCCTCAACCTGCTTTGCAGGGTTTCGTGTCTACTTGTCTCGGTTTTTGCTGCGCCACGTCTGACGTGGCTGCGCAAAAAACCGAGCAAGAGTGCGCCTCGCTATGCTCGGGTGCACTCTTGACATTTACGTTTTACTTCTGAAAGAATGATCTTACGCAAACTTAAACAAAGTTGTTCATGCACGGGAGAGTTTGCAGACCTGCCAAATGACTGATAACCTGCTCCAGCACCACGGTGCTGAGGGTTTGCGGTCCGGAGCCGATGTGCCCGGATCGAAGCCTAGCCAAAAGAGAACCTTATCTATTTCTGAAGCCGCTCGATTCTTAGGTGTTTCCGCCGAGACTCTTCGCCGTTGGGATCGCAAAGGAATATTAAAACCGTTTCGCACTAAGGGGCGCCAGCGCCGCTATTCCCTTGATGTTTTGGAGTCTTACAAGCGGGGGGAGAGGAAACCTGCCAAGCTCGCCATCTCCGAGGCGGCCCGGCACCTTGGAGTTCACCCCGAAACTCTCCGGCGGTGGGAGAAAGACGGCACCGTCCAGCCGGAGCGGACCAGCGGCGGCCAGCGCCGCTACTCCAAGGAGTATCTGGAGAAGCTCTTCTCCAAAACCGAGCTTCCTCCCTTACAACCTGAACAAAAACCTCAGCCGGAACCGGCTCCTTCCCCCATCCCTTCGTACGCGCGGGTCCCCGTCCGGATGCCTGAGCACTACCGGATCGAGCACCGCCGCCATCTCCTTTTTCTGAAGAGGTTTGCAGTGGTCAGTTTGGGAGTGCTTCTGGCCACCATCTTCTGGCTGGAGGTTCCCGGGCTTACCAAAGAACGGCTCAAGCGTGTTTTTGTCCCCTCTCCTCTCAACCCGATTGTGGATATCAACGATGTGGCCGAGTACGAAATTGCCGGCAACGTTATTACACGGCTTAAAGTGCGGTTCCCCCTGGAGACTTCCAGTTTGGTTACCAAGACTTTAGCGGTGCTGGGGGACAGCGTGCTGAATACGGCCCGCTTTTTGGGAACGGTTTTTCTGGGTTCAGGGAACCAGTACTTTCTCTCCCCTACGGGCGACGGCGCGCTCCGCAATTTGGATGTTTCGGACGAGCTGACGACCTCCAAGCTGGAAACCCCAAAGCTGGAAGCGGAGCAGGCTTCCATCAACGATGCCACCGTCGACACGCTTACGGTAAAGAATCTTAACGCGGATAAATCCAGCACGGAGGGAACTACCTCCGAAACCTTCATCATTGACACCGATGACACCGGCGGAGATCTATCTTTGATCTTTGGCAGTGCCAACGGAGAAGCGCTAACTTGGGATGCGGACGCCTCCTCCTTCACTCTCAGTGACGATCTTCAAACGAGTGATAATATCACGGCTAACCAGCTTATCTCCACTGCGGGAATCGGTACGGCTCCTTTCCTAGTGTCTTCTACCACTAAAGTAAGTAATCTCAATGCGGATCTTTTGGATAGCAAAGATGAGTCTATGTTTGCTACTCTCTCCGAGAACGAGATTATTAGCGGAGACTGGGATAACACTGCCAACCCTTGGAGTGATGCGGAAGTAGCCGAGGACCTCACCATCACGGGGGGATCTATCAACTCTACCCCCATCGGCCAGGCCATAGCGTCAGACGGGGCTTTTACAACCCTCTCCTCTTCCGGGACTACCACTCTGGGGAACGGCACCGCTTCGGTGGAGGTCAACTCCAACGACTGGAAGGTCTCCACCCTGGGAGTTCTTACGGGAATCTCGGGG
>BTRF01000013.1:0-14878 GCA_036986255.1 Patescibacteria group bacterium
GTGGAGGGCTTTTTCCTTGGCTGCTTCGGTAGGGTCGTAGGTGGCGAGCTTCCCGTTTGTTAGGTATAAATAGCTAGCCTTGTCCAGCGGCATTCCTAATGCTCTTTCGGCCAGAGTGGCGTAGACCATTAGTTGGAAATCGTCGTCTTTTTCCTTCCCAGTCTTGTAGTCGATTAGGTGGTATCCTCCGTTTTCCTTGTCGATTCGATCAATAACGCCGATGAGGGTAAGGCCTTCTTGGATGGGAATCTTGAGGAGGTCTTGTTTTATCTCGCCGGTGGGAAGGTAGGCCAGGTCGGGGGAGAGATTTTGGGTCCCTGTGAAGTTTTTAAGCATCTTCAACGCCTTGGCGTAGAACTTGCGCTCCTCTTCAATCTCGGGAAAACCGCCTATCTCTCCCCGCGGTCCCGCCCATCGTTGTTTTAGAAGTTCAAGCAGGGTTTTACTGCTCCGCTCCTCCGCTCTAAGCCGGAAGAAGTCGTTCAGGATCTCGTGGAGGATGCCCCCGAAGATGAGCTCCTTCCGCCGGCCGGCCTTGACCTGAACCTCCTTAAGGCGCTTCTTATTTTCCCAGTGGGAAGCGTAAGAGTCCAGGTACTCAAAGTAGTAGCGCTTGTGGCAGATGGAGTTGTAAAGGTGGAGGGAGGATGGGGAGAATTCTTCGCGCCTTTTCATGTCAGTTTGCGGCCCACGGTTTACAATCTTCCTCCCACCATCCTCAATGTTTTAGTAACGGCCTGCTTGAGAGGTCCCTGGTAGTCGAAGGCGGCGGCGTTGAAATGACCGCCCCCGCCCATTTTTCGGGCAATTTTTTCTACGCTAAACCTCCCTTTTGAGCGCAGTGACACCCGGATTGCTTTTGGCCTTTCTTCCGTGAATATTAAAGCGACTTTAATCTTGTCTATGGCTAGAAGGAGGGCATTCCCCCCGAATCCTCGGGCGGCGGAGAGCTCGTCCAGCGAGCAGCCGATTCTGCGGAGCTCGTGGTGGGAGATTTGGGAGTAGGCGATCCCTTTCCGAACCCTCGTGTTGTTTAAAATGGCGGCCCAGATTTGAGGAGTTTTGGGCGGCCAGCTCCGGAATGCCTTTTCGACGATTTGGCCTCGATCGGCTCCTTTCTTGATGAGGTCGCCGGCTTTAAGCAGGGAATTTGCCGATGTCTTGCCGTGGAGGAACCCCCCCGTGTCGGTGTATATCCCTGTGAGAAGACAGCTTGCAATTGAAGGAGTGATCTTTACTTTCCAGAACTTGAAGAGATCATAGAGTATCTCTGTGGAGGCGGCCGCTTTGTCATCAACATAATTAAGGTCTCCAAACTCGCGATTACCACTGTGATGGTCGATGTTAATAAGGAGAGTTTGGGAAGGAAGCTCGATTCTTTTGGCTCGCGAGTAGCGGAAAGGGCTCCCGTTGTCAGCTAGGAAGATAAGATCAAACTTGGCAAGATCGAGGTTGGCCGGGTCCGTGTTTTTGATTCTTTTCGCCCCAGGTAGGAAAAAGAAGTTGCTCGGGATTGGGTCGGCGCTCACCAGATCGGCTTTTTTACCCAGACTTTTCAGGAAATGGTAGCAGGCCAAGGCCGATCCTATCATGTCACCGTCCGGTCGGAGGTGAAGGGGGATAAGAATTCTTTGAGCCGCCTTGATGGTTTTAAGAATAGTTTTGGGAGAATCCATAGCTGTAATACAAATCTGTGAGTATGATAACACGCCCAACTGTTGACCTATAGTCAACTAAGTGTTAAGATAAGGTTCAGCGAACGTGGGAGAAGCAGGGGTGCCGCCCTTCTCGGGTACACCCTGCTGCTCCTTCGCTATGCTCAGGAGACACAATAGATACTCGTCTGCAAGCTATCTATTGTCTCGGCTTTTACTACGCCACGTCTGACGTGGCTGCGCAAAAAGCCGAGCAAGAGTGTGCCTTGCTTCGCTCGTGTGCGCTCTTGACAGTGGCGTTACAATTTAGACTGAGGAAAGGAGAGGACTATGGATCTGGGTCATGACCGGAACATTGCGGAATCGGTCACGATTTTGGCCCTCGCCTTTCGGGCGGGGTTGGCTAGCCGTGATGGGGACCAAATCACCGTCGAGCCGGCGGACTTAGAGTCCGATCGGCATCGGGGGTTTGATCTAATCCTGCGGCGGAACAACCGTTGGTTGCTGGTTGATGTAACCAGTAGCCGCAGATATAAGGGGGGAAAGGTCCAGCGGGCGGTAGGGCATGCGAAACGAGGTGGCCGGTGGGTTTATATCCTCAAGGTGGATTGGCTGGCTGCCACTGAGACCGCTTTGGACCCCTGCTTTGACAGAGTTTATTCTCGGCTTATTGATGGTGAGCCGATTGCGTTGGAAGAGGCATGCCCCAAGCATGGGAACAAGTGTACTATCGCGCGGAAGCTGTTCGAGTTTGGTGGACGAGTTAACCAAACCCTCGTAAACAGCCCCACCGAGGCGAAGAATTTTTCGATGGAAGTAATCAGACCTCCGTTCTAGAAAGAATGGAGGTTTTTTTCTTTTGCAGAGCAAAAGAAAAATTAGCTACCTTGGCGACTTGCTTTCCTCTAACGTTTTACGGAGTGCACTAACTTTTGAGTTACTATTAACTTAATGAAAGTCTTGGGAGTTGATTGGGGTCAAAAAAGGATTGGTTTGGCTATCTCTGAGGATGACCTTGCCGAACCCTACGGAACGATCTCCTCGTTTGAGGAATTTGAGGAGGTTGTCAGAAAGGAAAAGATAGAGAGAATACTTTTGGGCCGACCTGAAGGAAAGTATCGCAGTGAGGTCGAGAGGTGGGGGAGAAGAATAGAAAAGGAGATGGGTATGCAGGTCGTTCTCAGATCTGAGGTTTTCACTACGCGGGAGGCGCTTCAAAAAGCAATTGAGGCAGGCAAGACTAGAAAAGCCCGCCGCCGCCTTGATGCCCTCGCTGCGGCTCTCCTTTTGCAAGAGTACCTTGACGAGAGGGAACGCGTGGGACGTGATCCTTAAGATCACTAGCAATTTCGCTTCGCTCATTGGAAGAACCTCTCGCGCACGCTCGAGAACCTTGTCCCGCTTCGCGTGATAAGATCATAGCAAGCACGCTTAAACTTAATCTCTGACGAAAGGAGGAAGATCCTGTGCCTAGGGATAAGGTTTTGGGTTGGCTTCTTCTAGCTGTTGTGGTCATCGTAGCTTTCATATTTTTGAACCCCTTTAGATTTACTGTTCAAGCTACTCCTGATATCCAAGGATACTCTCCGATCGACGCTTCTAAAACAGCTCCAACCGACATTAGAGCTGGGAGAACCCTGCGCGACGGGACGGGAGGAACGAAATATACCTTTTCGAGTTTGGTCAGACAGATTAAAGCCGGTGAAGTTGTCTCTCTCGATGTTGCCGGGGATAATGTCACCGTTAAAACGGCGGATGGGCAATGGATTTCCATCTCTTTTGGGAGTGGTGATCTTATTGAGCGGCTGGTTGCTCTGGGTGTATCTGAGGAGCAGTTGGCAAGTCTCGAGATTACCTATAGTATTCCTACTTCTAGCAATCCTCCGTCGATTTGGCTGATTCTCTTTTTTCTATTACCGCTCAGTTTAATAGTGTTCGCCGTCGTGACGCGGAGGTCCGGCGGTGGTACGAGCGGCCCGCTCAGTTTTGGCAAAACCCGCGCCGAAGAAGTTCCTGATGATGAGTCGATAACAACCTTTGAGGATGTGGCGGGTCTTATCGAGGCCAAAGAGGAGCTTGTGGAGGTAGTTGAGTTTCTCAAAGATCCGGAAAAGTTCACGGCTTTGGGAGACCGCATACCTAAAGGGGTCATTTTATTCGGCCTTCCGGGTTGCGGCAAGACCCTTTTGGCTCGGGCAGTAGCGGGCGAAGCGGGAGTACCGTTCTTCCCTACCTCCGGCTCCGAGTTTGTGGAGATGTTTGTGGGGGTCGGAGCGAGCCGCGTTCGAGATCTCTTCGATCAGGCTAGGAAGCATGCTCCCTGCATTCTCTTTATTGACGAGCTTGATGCGGTAGGTGGTCGCCGGGCCGGTTTTGGCATGTCCAGCATGCAAGAACACGATCAAACGCTGAACCAGCTTTTGGCAGAGATGGATGGTTTTGATCGGAGTGCGAACGTAATTGTCATTGCGGCCACGAACCGCGTTGATGTTCTTGACCCGGCTCTTTTGCGGTCCGGCCGCTTTGACCGCAGAATTGCGGTTGATCGTCCGGATGTCAAAGCCCGTGAAGAAATCTTTAAAGTACACGTTAAGGGCAAGCCCTTGGCCGATGGTGTGGATTTGAGTAAGCTTGCTCGAGCTACTCCTGGGCTTACCGGAGCGGATATCGAGAACATTGTTAACGAAGCTGCTATCCTGTCGGCTCGGCGCGGCAGAAAGGTAATCGGCAATACTGAGTTCGAGGATGCGGCCTTGAAGGTGGTCGCCGGGCCGGAGCGCAAGTCTCGTATTATCTCTGATAAGGAGAAGAAGACCATCGCATATCATGAGGCCGGACACGCAATTGCAATGCACTTTACGGAGGGTAGTGATCCGGTGCATAAAATTTCAATTATCTCTCGTGGAATGGCTTTGGGATTTACTTTGCCGCTTCCCGAAGAAGATCGAAATCTTCTCTCGCATAAGTGGCTCGTGGGTCAAATCGTGGGTTTGTTTGGCGGTCGGGCGGCCGAAGAGCTTGTTTTTGGCAAGGAGGGCATTACTACCGGTGCCTCCAATGACCTTCAGCGAGCTACCGATTACGCCCGCCGGATGGTCACGGAGTGGGGTATGAGTGGGAAAGTGGGATTACGCAGTCTGGATCCTCTACCCGGCCCGGGCGTTATGGAGAACCAGCTCCGCGGCGAGCGGTCCTACTCCGAGTGGCTTGCCAAGGTGGTTGATAGTGAAGTGCGCCAGATTCTTGACGAGGCCTACGATCGGGCCCAAGAGATTCTTGTCCAGCACCGAAGCAGTTTGGAGAGAGTGGTGGAGAGACTTCTTGAAGTGGAGACGGTTGGGCGGGAGGAGTTTCTCGCGCTGGTCTCCGAATAGAACTTGCTTGACGAGTAAGGTCCTGAGAAATCGGGACCTTTTTTTTGCTGTTAAGATAAGCGTCAGTTTGTTATTCTGGTTTAATGGAGCGGTCGGCTGGAGCGGTCGTTTTTCGTTTCGCAGGGAGAGGGGCGTCTCATCGTCCTTTGTATCTTATTCTTCATTACGGTTCGGGCCATTGGGATTTTCCAAAAGGCGGGATTGGGAAAGGTGAAACCACCGAGAAAACCGTGCGCCGCGAGATTGCCGAAGAAACGGGGATAACTAAGTTCAAGTTTGTTTCGGGGTTCAAAGAGACCGTCCATTACATTTACCAAAAGGAAGGCGCAATGGTGAACAAGTGGGTGGTTTATTTTTTGGCCGAGACGCAGGAGGAGAAGGTCAAGCTTTCTTTTGAGCATCAAGGGTTTGAATGGCTCTTCTTTAATGAAGCCGTTAGGCGGGTTACTTTTTCTAACAGCCGGGAAGTTTTGCGAAAAGCCCACGAGTACCTTAAACTGAGAGGTAATGCGCAAGGTGGGAAATAACCGTTCTTCACAACGCCGGTTTTTGCCGGTCTTCGCCGGCCTGGTCTTAATCATTACGCTACTGCTTTCTTTGTGGGGAGTTTATTATTTCAACATTAAGGTTCCTTTGGCCGGCGGGGGAGATCGATGGGAGCAGTTTGAGATTGAGAGAGGTAAGAGCGTCTCCGTGGTTGCCGGTCAGCTGGAGGATAAGGGGATTATCCGGTCAGCACTCTTCTTTAAGCTCTACGCCCGTCTGAATAAATTGGATCGGACGGTGAAGTTCGGCAACTACTGGGTTTCGCCGGCCCTAAGTGTGGCGGATTTGGTGGAGCGCTTCCAGCAGAACAAAGGGGGAATCCGCCTCACCTTCTTGGAGGGGTGGCGGCGGGAAGAGTTCGCCGCCTATGCGGCCAAAACCTTGGGCCGCGTAGAGCTTGAGGAGGACTTTCTAAGAGCTTCGGAAGGCAAGGAAGGTTTTCTTCTTCCTGATACTTATCTGGTTCCTTATTACATCTCTTCCCAAGAGTTGGTGGAGCTTCTTCAGCGAACATTCGTTCAAAAGTACGAGAGTTCCCTTGCTCCAGAAGGGCCTTATAAAGTTTTGGGTGCGTCCTTGAGCAAGGGGGACTTGGTCACGCTGGCGTCTTTGGTGGAGAGGGAATCTTCCGGAGATGAAGATGAGATGCGCACGATTTCGGGGATTTTTATTAAGCGCTGGATCTCGGGGTGGAGGTTGGATGCGGATGCTACGATTCAGTACGCTCTGGGATATCAGAAGGACACCGGCGAGTGGTGGAAAGACAATCTCACCAAGGTCGATCTTTCGATCAACTCTCCCTACAATACTTACCGGAACACCGGTCTTCCTCCCGGGCCAATTGCCAGCCCCGGTCTGGCGGCTCTGAAGGCAGTTCGATCCGCGAAAGCATCCCCTTACTGGTTCTACCTGCATGATCGGCAGGGGAAGATACGGTATGCCCGAACTCTTGAGGAGCAGAGTCAGAACGTTCGGAAATATCTGCGGTAGCTGGGAAGGTGGTAGGTAGTAGTGGTTAGTCATTAGCTATTACCTGCTCCCTATCTTCTAACCTTATAGTAAATTAACCCTAAGGGTTAAAGTATTAAAGTACCGTGGGCATATTGTTCCTCCGACGTTACGTCGGAGCACAAATTATTGTCTCGGTTTTTGCTGTGCCACGTCTAACGTGGCTGCGCAAAGAGCCGAGCAATAGTGGGCCGCAGCCCTGCTTTGCAGGGCTTTGCGTGTCCACTATTGACATCTGATCTCTTCTGTGTTAACTTATCTTGCTAGTTGAATATGGCTTTAGTAAGCGCTTGGAAGCGTGAGCTTTATGTGCGCTTACCCTCCTTTTTTTATGACTAGGGTTTGGCTAGGAAAGACATCGGAACTCCTGTCGCTGTCGAACCTTTCGACAGTCCAAAAAGATTCCTTTGACCACCTCCTCTCTGAAGGAGTAGCGGAGGTGTTGGAGGAGGTTAATCCTATTCAAGACTATACGGGGCGGGGTTGGGAACTTCGTTTTTCAAAGCCGCGCTTTGGCAAAGCTAAGGTTAGCAAGGAGGGGGCTATTAAGAAAGGTCTCACTTACTCTTTTCCCTGGTACTTGACGGCGGAGCTGAAGGAGATTAAAAGCGGCAAGACCGCCACCCAGGAGATTTATATGGGCGACCTTCCCCAAATGACCGAGAACGGTACTTTTATCGTTTCCGGGGTGGAGCGGGCGGTGGTTAATCAGCTTTTGCGTTCGGAAGGGATCTACTTCAGCAGGGAAATTGACGCTTCCACGGGAGCCCATCTTTCCGCGGCGCGGATCCTTCCCAAGAATGGGGCCTGGTTGGAGTTTGGGACTACCCGCGGCCGATACCTCACCATTAAGATCAGCAACTATCGCAAGATGCCCGCCACGACAATTCTTCGGGCTTTTGGTATTACCAGAGATGACGAGATTCAGGAAGCTTTTGCGAACGTGGACACCGATTCTAACCGCCCTTTTATCAAGGAGACGCTCAAGAAGGATTCTACCAAATCCTATGAGGAAGCCGTGGTGGAAATTTTTAGGAAAGTTCGCCCGGGCGAACCCCCGCTGTTTGATACGGCTAAGCTTACTTTTGAGCGGATTTTCTTTGATCCCCGCCGGTATGATTTGGGGAAGGCGGGACGCTTCAAGCTCAACGAGAATTTAGAACTTAACCGTTCCCCTGAGGACCGGCGCAGCCGCCTTCTTTCAAAAGAGGATTTGGTGGCGGCAATTAGGAAAGTGATTGAGCTTAATCACGGGATTGGAGAGGTTAGCGACATCGACCACTTGGGAAATCGTCGTGTTCGGACTGTGGGTGAGCTGATTCAGGCGCAGCTGCGGATCGGCTTTCTCCAAATGGAGCGAGTGGTTAAAGAGCGGATGAGCCTGCAGGCTCGGGATCAGCTTCCTAAGCCGACTCAGCTCATCTCCACCCGGCCAATCGAGGCGCGGATGCACTCATTTTTCGCTTCCTCCCAACTTTCTCAGTATCACGAGCAAGTCAACCCGCTGTCCGGGTTGGAGCATCTTCGCCGCCTTTCCGTGAAGGGTCCCGGCGGACTGACGGCCGAACGGGCGAGTTTCTCCGTGCGCGATGCTCATTACACCCACTACGGGAGGATCTGTCCTATTAAAACCCCCGAGGGGACTTCCATTGGATTGACCACCCATATGGCTCTTTATGCCCGGGTTAATGAGTTAGGGTTTTTGGAGACTCCCTACCGCAAGATCAAGAAGGGACCAGGGGGATCGATTGTGACGGATGAAATCATCTACCTTACTGCTTCCAAGGAGGATCAATACGTTGTCGCGGACGCTTCCGTTCAGTTGGGAAAGAACGGGAAGATTCTTGATGAGCGAATTCCCCTTCGGCATAAGGGCGAGTTCTTTTTCGGGGCGGCGGAGCAGGCCGATCTTATGGACGTAAGTCCCCGCCAAATCGTTTCCGCCTCCGCGGCGCTCATCCCTTTTCTTGCCCACGATGATGTCAACCGGGCGCTGATGGCTTCCAACATGATTGGTCAGGCCGTTCCTTTGGTCTCGCCCGAGTCGCCGGTGGTGGGCACCGGGGTGGAGAGGGATTTGGCCACCAACTCAGGATTGACCGTAGTAGCCGAGAAGGACGGTAAAGTGATCTATGCGGATGCTCAAAGGTTGGAAGTCCTTTATTCCCCCAAGGGGAAATCAGCTCGGGGAAGCAAGAGAAAGAAGCGGTACGAGCTTCTCAAATTTGTGAAGAGCAACGATGAAACCTGCTACAACCAGCACCTTTTGGTAGAGGCGGGCCAAACTTTCCGCAAGGGCGATGTTCTGATCGATGGACCTTCCACCGATGAAGGGGAGTTGGCTATCGGGCGCAACTTAACCATTGCCTATATGTATTGGGATGGTCTTGGCTACGAGGATGGAATTATTATCTCGGATCGGCTGCGCCGCGAAGATCTCCTTTCCTCTATCCATATTTCCGAACACACCATCCCGGTTTTGGAGACCAAGCTTGGTCCGGAGGAGGTTACTCGCGACATTCCTAACGTTTCTGAGGAGGCCCTTCGCAATTTGGATGAGCATGGGATTGCCGTGGTGGGATCGAAGGTTAAGGGAGGGGATATCTTGGTGGGAAAAATTGCTCCCAAAGGCGAGACGGAGCTTTCGGCGGAGGAGCGGCTTCTTCGAGCTATCTTTGGCGAGAAGGCGCGGGAGGTCCGCGACGTTTCCCTGCGGGTTCCGCACGGTGAGTGGGGGACCGTGGTGGGGGTGAAAATTCTTAATAAGGGGGAGACCGATCTTCCGGAGGGGATTCTTCAAGAGATCGCCGTTCGAGTAGCGCAGATCAGGAAGATTGACGTGGGGGACAAGTTGGCCGGCCTGCACGGGAATAAGGGAGTTATCTCCAAAATCGTTCCGGCCGAAGATCTTCCCTATCTTGAAGATGGGACGCCGGTGGATATAATTTTGGAGCCCCACTCGGTTATCAATCGTATGAACCTGGGTCAGCTTTTGGAGGCCCATTTGGGGTGGGCGGGAGTCAAGCAGGGGAAGAAGTATGCAATTCCCGTTTTTGAGCGGTTTGGGGAGGAGATGTTGGAGAAGGAGCTTCAGGCCGCCGGCCTTCCTCTGTCCGGCAAGACTACCCTCTTTGACGGGAGGACGGGCGAGCCCTTTGACCAAAAGATTACGGTCGGCAACGCCTATATTCTTAAGTTGGAGCATTTGGCCGGGGATAAGATGCATGCGCGCTCCACGGGACCCTACGCTTTGATCACCCAGCAGCCTTTGGGTGGGAAGGCCCAGTTTGGCGGCCAGCGGTTTGGGGAGATGGAGGTTTGGGCGCTGGAAGCGTACGGAGCGGCCTATACTTTGCAGGAGATGCTTACTATTAAGTCCGATGATCTGATCGGCCGCTCGGCTGCCTATCGAGCTATTGTCCAGGGCGAAGAGATTCCCGAACCGACCTTGCCGGAGTCCTTTAAGCTCCTGGTGCGTGAGCTGAATGGAGTGATCCTAAGCGTTGAGCCGCTGTCGGTGGATAAGGAAAAGGCCCCCAAGCCCAAGAAGGGCTTGGTAAAGTCGCCGCAAGAGGCCGAGAAGGAGATTGAAGAGCTGGCCAGGTCTTGGGTTGAGGCTAAAAAAGCTGTGGAGGATCAGAAAGAAGATGCCTAGTAATTTTGAATCTTTTAGAGAATTTGATGCCCTGAAAATCGTGGTGGCTTCTCCGGAGAAGATTAAGGAGTGGTCCTACGGGGAGGTTACCAAGCCGGAAACGATTAACTATCGAACCTTTAAGTCCGAGAAGGATGGGCTCTTTGACGAGCGTATTTTTGGTCCCACCAAGGATTACGAGTGCTACTGCGGAAAATATAAGAAGGCCCGCTTTAAAGGGATTATTTGCGATAAGTGCGGGGTGGAAGTCACATCTAAGCGCGTTAGGCGGGAGCGGATGGGTCATATCACCCTGGCTTCTCCGGTTGCCCATGTCTGGTTCTTTCGGGGAATTCCTTCGATTATTAGCGTTGTTTTGGGTCTCTCTCCGCGCAGTATGGAAGGGGTGATTTACTTCTCGCGCTATTTAATTACGGAGCTTGATCGGGAGAGGAGAAAGGCTGCTTTGGAGAGTTTCGAAAAGGACTACTCCAAGCTAATCTCCGAAACGGGTGATCGGGCGGCCGGGGCGAGGTTGAAGGATGAGAAAAGAGAAGGATTGGAGGTTCTTAAATCTTTGAAGCTTTTCTCCATTATCACGGAGCGCGAGCATGCTTTGGTGGCTCCCTACATCAGGGGGTTCGCCGAGGCGATGATGGGAGCGGAAGCCGTCCGCCGGGCTTTGGGTGCGGTCGACCTCGGCAAGCTTTCCTCACAGCTTAGAGAGAGATTGGATAAAAGCAAGGGGGAGCGGCGCGTTTGGGCCCGGCGGAGGCTTCGCTTCATTGAGAGTCTGCAAAAAGCCGAAGTTGATCCGACCTGGCTCATTCTGACTACCTTGCCGGTCATTCCCCCAGACCTTCGGCCGATGGTTCAGCTTGAGGGAGGGAGGTTTGCCACCTCAGATCTTAATGATCTTTACCGCACGGTTATCAATCGGAATAACCGGCTTAAGCAGCTCTTGGAGCTGGGGGCCCCGGAGATTATCGTCCGCAATGAGAAGAGGATGCTTCAGGAGTCCGTAGATGCACTGATTGACTCTTCGAAGTCCCGGCGGGGAAGGGTCCAACGCGGGCGTCGGGTTCTGCGTTCTTTTGCCGATCTTCTCTCAGGTAAGCAGGGCCGTTTTCGCCAAAATCTTCTAGGGAAACGAGTTGACTATTCCGGCCGTTCGGTAATTGTGGTGGGGCCAAATCTTCGGCTTGACCAAGCGGGAATTCCGCGGGAGATGGCCCTGGAGCTTTTTAAACCCTATATACTGCGTGAGATTCTTTTGCAGGGATTGGCTTCCAATCTCCGCAGCGCAAAGAACTATCTCGAATCTCGGTCGGATGAGGTTTGGGATATTTTGGAAGAGTTGACTAGAGAGCACCCCATTCTCCTAAACCGAGCTCCTTCGTTGCACCGTCTTTCCATTCTTGGGTTTTACCCCGTTTTGGTGGACGGTTCGGCTATTCAGCTTCACCCGGCGGTTTGCTCTGGCTTCAACGCTGATTTCGACGGTGACACTATGGCCGTGCACCTTCCTATTTCAAAGAGAGCGATTGAGGAAGTGAAGGAGCTGATGCTCTCCACCCGCAACCTCCTCCGTCCGGCCACTGGCGACCCGATTGCGTACCCTAATAAATCTCAGGTTTTGGGGACTTATTATCTTACCAGCATTACTGAAGAGGAGGAGAAGAGGAAGGTTGAAGATCTTAAGATTTTTGGTAGCGAGGAGGAGGCCGTTTTGGCTTGCGATCTCGGTAAGATCGCTCTGAGGGAGAAGATTCGGGTCCAGGTGGAGGGTAAGCTTTTGACTACTACGGCTGGGCGGGTGATCTTTAATCAGGTTTTGCCGCCGTTCCTGCGCTTCCACAACGACAAGGCCGGTGCAGATGTAGTCCGTGCTTTCATCGCTCAAGCCATCGAGCGCGGGGATGAAGAGATGGTCAGGAAGTTGATTGATGAGCTCAAGGATCTGGGGTTCCGCTATGCTACTTTTTCCGGCATCTCGTTAGCTGCTTCCGACGGGGTGGTTCCTGGTGAAAAGGGAAGGGTTTTGGCCGAATCCGAGAAGAAGGTTGCGGAGATTGACCAAAACTTCCGGCGGGGTTTGATTACCGAGGGGGAGCAGAAGGAGCTATCTCGAGCGGTTTGGAGTGAGGCCACCAACACTTTGGATGAGATGGCTTGGAACGCTCTGGGGGATGAAAACCCGATCAAGATTATGATTAACTCTCGTGCGGCTCGGGCATCCCGCGACCAGATTAAGCAGGTATCGGGGATGAAGGGGTATGTGATTGACCCAACCGGTAAAATTGTGGAGCTACCGATCCGCTCGAACTACCGGGAGGGGCTGACGTCCTTTGAGTACTTCGTGGGGGCTCGGGGGGCCAGAAAAGGTCTTGTGGACACGGCTTTAAGAACGGCCGATGCGGGATACCTCACCCGCCGCTTGGTTGATGTTGCCCAAGATATTTTAGTCAGAAGCAAAGACTGCAAGACGAAAGAGTTTATCACTCTATTTAAAGAAGAGGAGACTCTACTGGTTTCCTTTGCCCGCCGCCTGGCTGGCCGAACGGCCGCCGAAGACATTAAAGTGGGTCGGAAGACGATTCTTAAAAAGAACGAACTGATTACCCCCGAGGCGGCTGAGGCAATCGAAAAGGCGGGGGTAGTAGAAGCGAAACTGCGCTCCCCTCTTACGTGTCAGGATTTGCATGGGGTTTGTGCGGCCTGCTACGGGTTGGATTTGGGCCGCAACCGCCCTGTGGATGTTGGAGCTCCCGTAGGGCTCGTAGCGGCTCAGTCGATTGGGGAGCCTGGGACTCAGCTGACGCTCAGGACTAAGCATGCCGGGGGGATTGCCGTAAGTGCGGACATTACCCAGGGCTTGCCGCGGGTTGAGGAGATCTTTGAGGCGCGCACTCCTAAGTTTGAAGCAATTATGGCCGAGTTTGCCGGTAAAGTTTCTGTTACCGAAGAAGGGGAAGCTCGAAAGATTATCCTGGTTGGAAAAGAGGGAACGGCTGAGTTTAGCGTCCCGTTTGGGCGTGATATCCTAGTGAAGGATAAGGAAAAAGTGGCGGCGGGCCAGCGGCTTACCGAGGGATACCTTGATCCGAAAAAGATGATCAAGGTTCTCGGCATTGAGACTACTCAGAAGTATCTGGTCAACGAAGCTCTGAAAGTCTACTCCGGCCAAGGAATTGCCTTGGATGATGTTCACTTGGAGGTGATTGTAGGGCAGATGTTTAGCAAGCTTCGCGTTAAGAATACCGGCGACACCAGCCTCATTCCCGGTCAGATTATAACTAGAACCCAGCTTGCGGAGGAGAACCAGAGTCTGAGAAAAGGTCGGAAGAAGGCGGTGGGGAAGCCCATCCTTTTGGGGATAACAAAGTCTTCCCTAAAGACCGATTCTTGGCTTTCGGCGGCATCATTCATGGAAACTACCCGAATCTTGACCGAAGCGGCCGTGGCGGGCAAAGTGGATCGGCTTTTTGGGCTAAAGGAGAATGTTATGATTGGCCGGCTCATCCCCACCGGAGAGAGGGTAAATTTGAAAAAGTAAAGACAAGATGCCTACGATTCAACAACTGATAAGAAAAGGCAGAACAAAATCGGCAGGGAAAGATAAAACTCCGGCTCTTTCGGAAGTTTACTCCTCAATCCGCCGCCGCCGTCGGCAAACTCCTTCGCCTTTTAAGCGGGGAGTAGTTCTTCATGTTAGGACGATGACACCCATGAAGCCCAACTCTGCTTTAAGAAAAGTAGCTCGGGTGCGGTTGTCCAACGGCCGTGAGGTTACGGCCTACATTCCCGGTGAGGGTCATAATCTTGCGGAGCATAATATTGTGATGGTGCGGGGAGGAAAGGTGAAGGACTTGCCGGGGATTAAATATAAGATTGTGCGGGGTGTTTATGACACGATGGGGGTAGAGGGTCGCAAAACCAGCCGCTCTCTTTACGGTACCAAGCGTGCGTCAGAGGGTGGGGGAGCAAAGCCCGGTGCCGAAGGGGAGGCCGAGTCGGATGGAAAATCAACATGAGAAATCCTAAACACGAAATTCGAAATCCTAAACAAGCCACAAATTCGAAATCTCAATATTTCAAATGGTTTGGAATTTTGGAAATTGGGATATTAGAACTTGTTTCGAATTTAGGATTTAAATATTGGGGTTTATCTGGAAGGGGGGAAGATGCCTAGAGGCGGTCCGGTTAAAAAAAGAAGGGTTGATCCGGACTCGCGCTTCGGCTCGGTTGTGGTGGCGAAGTTAGTTAACCAAGTGATGCAATCGGGGGAAAAGGAAACCGCCCGACGAGCAGTATATGAGGCCTTGGATAAAGCGGCTAAGGCGCTGGAAGCCGATCCCCTTCTGATTTTGACTCAAGCGCTCACGAACATTATCCCTAAGCAGGAGGTGCGTTCTCGGCGGGTTGGGGGGGCTAACTATCAAATTCCGATGCTGGTTAGGGTTGGGCGAGGCCAAACTTTAGCCATCCGTTGGCTGGTGAATGCTTCCCGGGCGAAAACGGGCAAGCCTTTTGCAGAGCGCTTGGCCGAGGAATTGGTGGCCGCTTACAACAGTGAGGGAGCGGCGGTAAAGAAGAAAACGGATACCCACAAGATGGCCAAAGCGAATAGAGCATTTGCACACTTTAGGTGGTAAGAAAGT